>JBARWW010000001.1:0-5050 GCA_049647005.1 Acidaminobacteraceae bacterium
CTTACCGCTTCCGCTATTATCTCATCTAGTTTTGATTTTGCTATTTCAAACTCCTCATCATCTCTGTAAAAGACTAGACTCTTTACTCTCTGATCATAAGGTCTAAGCGTTTCATTATGCGCATCAAAAAACTCATCTATAAGCTCTAAGTAACTTATAATTTCAGGATCATAATCAATTTCAATTACCTCACTGTGTAGGCCTAGATTCGTGTATGAAGGATTTATAGATGAACCACCTGCATATCCAACTCTAGTTCTAAAGACACCTTCAATAACTGCAAACCTTGCAGCTGGTTCCCAAAATCAGCCAAGTCCAAACGTTGCAGTTCTATATTCTTCATTTATCTTTTCTATCTCTGGATATTCTGATGTTGTTTCAAAATCATAAAGAACCTGACCTTGTGGCGAATATGGACTACATGCTGCACCCTCAGCAATTTCTATATTTTCATTTTCTACTAGGCTTATATTTGAATCATTTAATTTTTCATCTAAATTAATTGAATTCAATTTTTCCATCTCAACGCTTTTACATGCTGATAAAATAAACATTAAGAATAAGATTACTATTATAATTTTTTTCATATTATCACCCTATCATCTATTCAATTTTTAAATTGGTATTACTATAATAAATGTAGTTCCTTCACCGACTACACTTTCACAACTTATCTTTCCACCTAATTTTCCCGTAACTAAGTTATATATTATATTAAGTCCAAGTCCACTTCCACCTTGTTTTCTATTTGTAGTAAAGAAAGGATCAAATATATAAGCCAAATTTTCATCACTTATACCATTTCCATTATCTTTAAATACTAACTCAAAAATATCTTTTGACTTACTTGCTTTGATAGTTATAAGACCATTACTCACACCTTCAAATCCATGCAGTAAAGAATTCATAATGAGGTTAGTAATAATTTGTGAAAATACTCCTTGATAACTATTTAACTTTAAATCTATCGGACATATAACTTCAAAAGTATGGCTTGTGTTCTTATACTCATGCTTCAGAGCTATCAGTATAGACTGTATATATTCATATAAATTAAACAAAGCAACATCTTCAACTCTTTGATTTACTGATATTTCTTTAAAACTTCTTATCAACTCAGACGCTCTTGCTATATTAATATTTATAATGCTTGAGCTCTCATTTATATTATCTATATATTCATTAAATGATCTTTTGCTTATTTTACCTGATTTCATTTCAATACTCATTTTTCTATTAATCATATCAAGGTACGACCCAGCCGTTACAGCAACACCGAGTGGCGTATTAACTTCATGTGCTATACCTGATACTAAACTGCCTAGAGATGCTAATTTCTCTCTATCTATAAGTTCAGCCATAGTGTCCTCTAATTCTTTAGTTCTTTTTTCAACTAATTTTTCCAACTCTTTTTTCTCTAACTTTAAAAGTTCTTCTATTTTTTCTTGTGCTTCGATTAATTCGGTTATTTTAGTATTTGTACCAAGTATAAATTCAACTTCTCCCTTATCATTTAGTTGAGGGCTAAGCTTAACATTTAATATAGTTCGTATATTAGATTTATTTATATATTCAAAGTTCAAGCTTTTCGTAACTTTACTCTCTACAACTTCCTTAAGATTTTTTTCCCAAAGCACCACATTATCTTTTAACTTAAATATTTTTGCAAAATTAACACCGATATAGGTATTATGTGGTGCACCAGCTTCTTTCTCAAAACTCTTATTCATGGATATTATATATCCTTTTGGAGTAATACTATAAATCATATCATCAGTATTTTCTATTAACACTCTATACTTTGATTCACTAATTTCAAGTTTAGTGAATGATTCTTTCATTTTACATCTCATAGTTTCAAACGCCGCTATAAGTTCTTCGACTTCAAAAGTTTTAATCTTCCTATCGATCAATTCAAAATTCCAATCACCCTCTGAAATTTTTGTGACTGCATTTGAACTACTACGTATAGGACTAATTATTAATGTAAGTAATAGTATTCCTATACCCGTTGCAATCAGAAGAACTATTATCACTAGACTTAAAGTAGCATCTTGATTTTCTTTTACAGCTCCCATAATATCTTTCTCAGGTATCACAACTACAATCTTCCACTCTAATTCTTTAGCTTGTCTCAAAGGAAAATAAAGAGAAAAATATCTTTGACTATCTATTTCTATCTGGAAAAACTGACCAAGTTCTATTTCCTCTTTTAGAATTTCCCTTGAGCTCTTTCTAATAATAGGATTTTCACTCTCATAGGCTTCTATCATTTTAGCTACTGGTGGATTTGATTCTATTATTTTTGTATATTCTTCATCTGTTGAAGTTGATATTATATTCCAACTATTATCGATAATATATATAACTCCATTTTGTTTTAATTTATTATTTTTTAGAAATTCTTTTATCATGCTTAACTTGACATCAAGAGCAACAACACCTTTGAATTCACCTATTTTATCAAGAATAGGTGTTAAAGTAGTTATAGTCATCTCCATCTTTTCATCATTATTGACATATATTTCAGACCATTGTCGACTTTTATTCTCTTTAACAGGTTTATACCAAGGTCTTACTCTAACATCGTATCCTTCATAGGACTCAATTACCTCGCTATCTATTTGTTCACCTGAATATATATTTAGAAGACCCGCAGTTCGTGAGTCATTTAACATTAAGTTTTTGCTTCCATCACCATTTACTCTAAAACCGACATAATCACCATTTTCATTTCCAAACCCAATCGCACTTACCTGTGGTAAGTCTTCAATAATTAGATCTAGCACACCTAAAGATAATTCTTGAACTGAACTTAGTTCGCTGTTACTATGATCTCCCATCCTAGCTACAACATCTTCATAATATTTGTTTGCAATTTCTGGTTCAGCCAGCAAACTATTTAGTTCGTTTTCTATATTTGTATATAATGACTCAAGTATTTTAGTTCCTTGTTCCTTTGCCATCCAGTTGTAATCCGCTCTATTTAGTATTACAAAAGTAGCTAAAACTCCTATCATAATTAAAAAGAGAGGGGTTACAACAGCAAACCTAAGTGAAATGTATTTTTTATTCATTAGTTTCCCCCGAAAATTCTATATATTATCACAATTAGCCTATTGATCAAAATTAATATAGTAATACTATATTCCATTCCAAATACCTTGCCTTATGTATATGTTTTTACCCCAAACTATCATAATATAATCAGTGCTCTTACTAGGACATATTATATATTATAAACAGATCTTCATGTTAATTTTGAACAATATTATTATTTGAGGTATTGCAATTGTATGATTATTTGATTCGTAGTTTTTGTAGTTCTTAGTAACCCATATCAAAAACGTAAAAATCCTGCGGGTAGGGACCGCAAGATTTTCTAAGTTTCTCAAATTTGTTTTTGTTAAGGGAGTGTGAAAATTTAATTCAGGAACAATTCCTGTATCTATTATTTTATTTTGGAGGATGTCACTTATTTATGGCAACTTTAGTATAACTTTATATTGTGAATATATAATGTATGCTTTGTTAACAAAATATGAACTTTTAAAATTTATTTGTAGCCAAACATCTCTATCAGTTTTAACAAATATACTGATTTCATTTGATCTGTTGCCATCACTCTTTTTATTGGTGATAACTTAAGTATAGATGAAAGTATTGCAGCCATAGCTCTGTGACTATAAAGTGCATTATTATCAAATATTAGATTCTGAAGTTTGCCTTTTTCAACAGCCATAAGAACTGCTCTATGAACTGAATTTTCCGGTGTTATAATCTTCATATCACGCTTTTTAAATTTCATAGCGTTACTAGGACAGTTTCTTAAACAAATTCCGCATCCAAGGCATAATTCATTCATTATATCTACATTATTCTCATTTTGAGATATTGCTTCAACAGGACATACCTTTACACATTTGCCACAATTAATGCACTTATCATAATCAACTTTAGCTAAAAATTGAGTTGTCTCTACTGGATGTAGATTGCCAAATCTCCTTGCTGCAAGGAGTGCTTCACAACAACAACCACAGCAATTACATATAAATGATATTCCTTTTTTTAGATTTTCACCACATTGAACTAAGTTGTTTTCATATGCTTTATGCAATAATTCCATTCCTTCAGCACTATCTACACGTCTTGCATGTCCATGCCGTATAAGTGAACTTGCTACAGTGCCAAAAGTCATACATATATCCATAGGGGCGTCACATGCTTTTCCTAAGTGGTCCATCTTATGACGACAGTAGCACATACTTATACCCATATACTCTGATTCTTTTATATAATGGGATGACCTTTCAAAATCTAGTATTGTAACTGCATTATTTGTAGTAATTACACTTTCATTTACAAAGGTTCTTACCATATTTGTTTCTACATTACAAAATAGATCCTTTATAAAATCTTCTTCTACATTTAAGTATTCATAATATAACTTAGCAAGTAACTCTTGGTCTAAATCGCCACGAGTTCTCATCATAGAGAATTCAAAAAAGCCAGCCATAGGTGGAGGAAGTACATATAAAACTTTCCCCTCATAATACATATCAATTAAAATTGCTCTACTTGCAAGTTCTTCTAAAACTTTTGTCGCTTCTGACAAAGGCATTGACCATCTCTTTGCTGCGGTTTTAATTTCAAAGGGTCTAATAGGAAGCTGAGCAACTAACTTAGCTTCCCTTTCACTAAATAACATTTTGAGTATTGCATAAAGACTCTCCGATGTTGAAGCACCCATAGGCATTTTATTTAGTCTATCAGCTAAACTTTCATAAGAATTCTTTGCTGTTATATGTGACATAAAACCACCTCTCTAGTTTTTTGTATAACTCATATTATTCATGATCAACTCGAATTATTAAATTACCTTTTTTTAGGCCTGATTCTACATATTGATGTGCTTTAACAATATCCTCTAAGGGATATATTTTATCTATAATAGCTTTTATTTCTTCTTTTTCTATAAGAGTTCGCAGATAAATCAAATGTTCACTTCTATGATCTGATGTTCCCATTATTATCCTTCTATTCCCTTTAG
>JBARWW010000002.1:0-9930 GCA_049647005.1 Acidaminobacteraceae bacterium
TCACCGGACTCATCTAAAATCAAATTTACCTTTCTACCTATTAACTCAATATTTTCATTAATTATTGCTTTTATAGTACAATCCCACTTTAAACTTTTGTCTTCGTTGAAAAGTATAAATCCACCTATATATTTATTATCTAATGTTTCAGTTTTAACTATACAAGCTTTTTTTTCTTTAATTATATCTAATAAAATACTTGAATATTCTTTTAGATCTTTTTCAGTCATCATAAGTGTAAACCCATTGCAATTAGTAATCTCAACAATTGTCTTTTCAAGAAGTTTTCTAATGAAATCTTGGTACTTATTTTCATTAGTGAACTTTTCTACTCTTTCATAAAGCGCATTTACAACACTTTTGACAAGATTATTTTTTGTATTTAATACATGTTTGTTTTTTTCGATTTTTGCTTTAGAAATCATTCTATTTTTCTCAGTTTTTCCCTTTTCAATAATAGACTTTTCATAATCCAAAGCCTGTATTTGCAACTCAGTCTTATGTTCATCCAAAGCGATCTGGCCTTCTTTATCCAAACGCTGAACCACTTCTTCAAACTCTTTATTGATTTTACCTACTACAATATTTGAAAACATTTTAAGCTTTTCCTCTATAGTAATCAAAATATCACCCCTATTTACTTAAGCTTAACGGCGTCGAATTCGATACCGTCTCCAATATAATATTTGCTAAATATTTCATAATAAACAAGTCTTAATCCTTGAATAAAAACTATTAATCCTTCTAGAAAAATAACTATTAAATTACCAATTATAAACATAACAATGTTACCTGCAAGACCACCAATTATATTTGCCATAGTATGGAAGGCAATAAATAAACCTACATGGTTTAAAGCAAATGCTCCAACTCTAATAAAAGATATACTATTACTTAATAAACTAAGAAATGTTTCTAGTATATCGAATCCACTTTCCAGATAATATTCTGATGCTGATTCATTATATAGAGGTCTTTTTTTAAAAATAATGTTTGTTAAAGGTTCTCTAAATATTATTAATAGAACCATTATACCTATTCCTAGTTTTAATATCAAAGTCGGTATTTGTAAAGTAGGTACGATTATGTTTAGAATATACGATATTAATAATATATAAAGAAATATACCTGCGACTCCATTTCGACCAAAAATACCTTCTTGGATATTATCCTGTTTTAACTTATTAAAAATACTGTATCCAAAACTAATCATTAGTAAAACTACTCCAAGTGTTATGGATGCAATCAGTAATGTATTTATATTTTCAATTGGTCTTATAAATAAATTTTCCGCTAAAGATATTCCAACAATACTAGCAATAAAATCTGAAATCACATGTTCATATCCGAAAAAACTATCATAAAAGAATCCAAAAATCATATAACTTATACCTAATCTCACTAGAATAGCTGTTCCTTGTTTATTAACACCTTTTTTCCCAAGTAAAAATCCTGATAAGATTAGGACAAATCCCTGTCCTAAATCACCAAACATAGCCCCAAAGAGAAGCATATAGGTAATAGCTAAAAACATTGTAGGATCAACCTCATTATAACTAGGAGTACCATACATTTTAACTAGTAATTCAAATGGTTCTAAGAAGTAATTGTTTTTTAGTCTTGTTGGAGGTGTTGAATTAGACTCAACATCTTCAGCTTTTTCGAATTCAACAATAATTGCAGATGCAAACTTTGTATCAAGTAGTAATTTAATTTTATCTTTAATTACTAGAGGTATCCAACCACTAAAATAGAAGAAACTACTCGTGAATGCAATTTTCTCTTTTACTGTTTCGATTGCAATTTCCATCATTAACTGACTATAACTTTCTTGCACCGTCGTTCCAAATTCTTGATTAAAAATATCAATTTGATTTTGATGTTCTATTAGTTTCACTTCTATCTCATCTCTTCTTTTCCCCATATTTTCCAAAGCTATATTGGGATAGTTTAAATATTCATCCAATATTTTTATTTCATTAAAATAGACTGAATTAAGTATTCTTTGTGTTTCAACTTCATGTTCTTTAGGAGATAAGATCATATAGACTTCATCACCTTCAAATATTCCAATATGTAGAACTGCCACTGAAATATTTTCATAATTAAAAGAAAGCTTTCTGCTATCATTAGTTTTTAGAACTCCAATGCGAAAATTAAAAAACTGCATATCTTTAAGTTCTCTTAAGTTTATATTAATGTTATTAACAACTTTTAACACAGCAAACTGTTGAATTTTCTCTAATTCATCCCTTAATCGAAGCATTTCTTTTGTTAAATTTATAAATTTTTCATAAATCATATCTACATTATAAGTGATTTCTTCAAGCGAATAATTTTCATAGATATTCGAAACTTTAATTTGACTATGCATATCCAAATTTTCCATAAGGTATTCCAGTTTTTTCTTAAGATTTTTGTAATCTTTCTTACCTTGATATGGTTTGATATCATACATGTTTACAATATCATCCACACTTTCTTCAACCATGCAAAGTTTAAGGTTACTTACATTGATTTCATTTATTGCATCAACAGGATGTACGTTATCCAAAAGAATAATTTCGCGCATAATATGGTCCAAGTCATCCAGATGCCCAACAATATTCATCATTTCCATTTTTTCTACTGCCATATTATTCACCTCTACTTGCAGTATAAACAAACTACAATTAACTAGCCGCTTAAAAGACTAAATTATTAGCTTGATATTATTTCTGCTCTTTTAAAAATAATTTATTCTATAACTCTCACCAGAAAGCCCTTAGTTTCTTCTTCCGTAAAATTGTATCGCTTGGCTTCTAGTAATGTAAATATATCTCTCATTTCAAACTCCAACTCATGCATAAATATTATGGATGGCATTATGTTCATTTTAGCTTGCTTCTTCAAATTAATTAGCACCTTATAAAGATACCTTTCCATGCTTCTTTCCATAAATTGATCCATGGTAGCAACATCTTCAAACAAAAACCCATAACGAGTTTCACTTAATTTTTCAATAAAATCTTCCTTACTAGAGGAGTAGCATAATTCTTTTAACTTATCAAATTTTATATATCCATATTCTAAAGAATAGTTAAACAATTCTTCGGGAGATAGTTTATAAAACTTTAACCCTCTATATATCCATTGAATATTTAAAATATCCGTATTTTTACCGAGTAATTCTAGCATTGGCTTCTGATCACTAGAAGGAAGTTTATAAATTTGTTTTCCTAACATTTTAAAATAGATTCTATCTAAATTCATTTCCATATAAAACATTAATCGATTAGGATTTTCGTTAATATACGGTTTCAAAAGCTTGAAGTAAAGAGTTCCTTTCAAATTATTAATTAATTCTTCGATATTAGTGGAACTACCAAGTCTTTTGTAATCAATTTTAGAAAACATATGGGATTCTATAAGTTCATTACTAACTCTTTCAATATCTTCATTTCTATAAACAGCTCGTATTAGTAATTTTAGATTTTCTACCTCATAACGCATAAACAGCATTTTGAAAAGTTTCTTATTTTCACCAGTGAAATAATGAACAAGTTTTTCGTATCTCTTGAAAACAAACATTCTAGAACGTACTTCTAAAAGATCAACTCTTCCATTTTGTGTATCAAAATCTTCTAAAAATTCACCATAAAGTGTTTTTTCTTTAAGGTAATTCATGATTTCAGTAACATTCTTTGACTGAATCATATTTTGATAATCTTTATTTGAAAGCAAATACCTCTCAAGCGCTCTAACTTTAGTATTTACTGCTGCAAATTTAATTACTGAACTCACTTCTTTCACCTCCGTTGAAATAGCTCTACTATCCTTTTATCTTGATTTCAATTTTTAGAATCACTTACTTTATGATTCTAAAAATAGTTCTTCAAATAATTTAGCCACCAACTCTTCTCTACGAGTTTCGATAAGATTTTTCATTTTTTCTTCTTCTATATTTTTTTCCTCATTAATTTTTTTTTCAATACTTTCTGCTTCTTCAATTATAACTTTATATTTATTATTAGCCTCTTTACGAGCTATATGCATAATTTCAAAGTTCATTTTTCTAAATAGTTTTTTTAACTCTTTTTCATGGTTGGCTTCAACATCTTTGATTTGAGTTTTTAAATCAATAGCAGTATTGTCTATTTCAATTATTTTATTTAAGGTTTTTTCTATCATTTTACTATTCATAATTTCCTCCTTGTCGCATCTTTCTTTAAAAATTGAAAATTAATTAATAAACCCTTACCTTAAAGTTATAAATACCCTATACACAATCTTAAAAACACAATTTCTTCCTAGTCATATTACAAATTTAATTAATAAAAAAAAATAACACTAACCAAAATTGGCTAGTGTTATTTTTTTATCCATGTCTTTTTTACAGGATAATATGCATATAATTGTTTTGTTATATAGTTATTATTCCTTATTTATATTTCGTGTATAGATATCAAAAATAACTGCAAGTACTAGCACTGTTCCAATTACTATATCTTTTGTATCTGTTGCAACGCCAAGCATCTGCATACCATTACTTAAAGACATAATTACAAGGGCTCCAATAATAGAACCAGTTACTTTACCAATACCACCACCAGCAGAAACACCACCAACAAATGCACCAGCAATAGCGAATAACTCAAGTCCTCTACCAGCAGTAAGTGTCGCACTGTTTAACCTTGCAGCATACATGAAACCAGCAAGTCCGGCCAAAAGTCCCATTGCAGCAAATACAATTATTGTAATTTTCTTTACATCAATACCAGAAAGTTCTGCTGCTTCTGGATTACCTCCAACAGCATAAATATGACGACCTAGTACTGTTTTCGTTGTTACAAAATGGAAAACTGCAACTACGATTCCAACAACAGCAAGTGTTACAGGAAAACCTCTACCTTTAGCAAGCTGAAGCGTAAATAATAAAATAATTGTTGAAAGAAATACAATTTTAGTAATAAAAAGTGCAAATGAATCTACTTTAAATTCGTAATTTTGTTGCACTTTTCTATTCTTAAATTGACCATATACATAAAAAGCAATGAGTAGTATACCAATCACTGTCGTTAGACCCGCATAGGGACCTATTTCAAATACTCTTGGAATAGCGCCATTACCTATAGCATCAATAAAGGTACCCTTAAATCTTACTGCAGCACCACCACTTGTTGATAAAACCTGGAACATCATACCTCTATAGATAAACATACCAGCTAAAGATGCAACAAATGCAGGTATGCCAACTCGTGCAACTAATGTACCAGTAATAGTTCCAGCAAGAGCTCCAAATGCAAGTGCAATAAGTAGAGCAACTCCACTATTCACACCTGTTTTTAACATTAAAATTGCAGATACAGCACTAGCAAATCCAAGCACTGATCCAACAGATAAATCGATGTGCCTAATAACAATTACAAGTGTCATACCAACAGCCATAACACCAATATATCCTGTTTGAATAATTATATTATAAATGTTATTGGAACTAATAAATAATCCTTTAGTCAAAATAGTAAATAAAACTGTTATAATTGCAAGTGCTAAATACATTCCATAATCACGTATATTGATTACTAATGATGTTTTAAGTTCTCTAATAAAGTCCACATTTACCTCCTTTACAATGTCGCTAGTTTCATGACGTTTTCTTGAGAAGCGTCTTTTTTATCAAGTTCTCCAGTAATTAATCCTTCTGCAACAACGTAAATTCTATCACTCATTGCAAGTAGTTCTGGAAGTTCAGATGAAATCATTATTATACTCATACCATTTTCAATTAACTGGTTAATTAAGGTGTATATTTCAAACTTTGCTCCAACATCTATACCTCTAGTTGGTTCATCCAAAATAAGAATATCCGGGTTTGCAAAAAGCCATTTGCTAAGTGCTACTTTTTGCTGATTACCACCACTTAAGTTTGATACAGTTTGATTTATAGATGGTGTTTTAATATTTAATTGTTTTCTATAATTTTCACACTCAATAATCTCATCATTTTGATTAATAACACCTATCTTAGCAAGTGATTTAAGATTTGCGATAGATATGTTTTGCTTAATGTCTTGTATAAGAATTAATCCATCACCTTTTCTATCTTCGGACACATAAGCTATACCTGCTTTAATTGCTTCTTTTGGATGTTTGAATTCTACTTTTTTTTGATGAATGATTAGTTCACCTGAAACGTTATATTTTCTAGGATTTCCAAACATTGATAGTGCAAATTCTGTTCGTCCCGACCCCATTAGGCCGGCAAGACCAACAACTTCGCCTTTTCTAAGTTTTATATTGGCATTTTTAATAACATTCTTTTTCTTATTGCTATCAAATGCATTCCAGTTTTTTGTTTCAAGCACAACTTCTTCAGTAATAAAGTTATCTCTTTTGGGATAAATATCATTTATTTCTCTACCAACCATATTTTTTATAA
The DNA here is from genome assembly GCA_049647005.1 of Acidaminobacteraceae bacterium. Classification (GTDB taxonomy): domain Bacteria; phylum Bacillota; class Clostridia; order Peptostreptococcales; family Acidaminobacteraceae; genus JBARWW01. Next base: position 6,422 of record JBARWW010000002.1, read on the forward strand.
TTACATTTTCATTTATCTCATTACCACGAAGTGTGCAAATTGTTTTTCCATCTCGTAGTACTGTTACACTATCTGCTATTGCAGTAACTTCTTTAAGTTTGTGAGATATCATTATTGATGTAATTCCATGTTTTTTTAGTTCAACTAACAACTTAAGTAAGTTTTCACTATCATCTTCATTAAGTGCTGCTGTTGGTTCGTCAAGAATTAATAATTTTACTTCTTTACTTAAAGCCTTTGCGATTTCAACTAACTGTTGTTTACCAACATTTAAATTACCAACTTTTTCAGAAGGATTTACCTTAAGCTTAACTTTTTTTAGTTGTTTACTCGCATTTACTATCGTTTCATTCCAATCTATTACTCCATAAGATTTTGTAATCTCATGTCCTAGATATATATTTTCGAAAACAGATAAATCTGGTACTAAAGCAAGTTCCTGATAAATAATTGCAAGCCCCGCTTTCTCAGAATCTTTAATACCATCAAAATATCTAACTTCATTATTAAAAACAATGTCTCCTGTAAAGGTACCAGTTTTATATACACCACTTAATACCTTCATAAGCGTAGATTTACCAGCACCATTCTCACCAACTATGAAATGTATCTCCCCTTCTTCAACTGATATACTAACTTCATCAAGTGCTTTAACTCCAGGGAAAGTTTTCGTGATTTGCTTCATTTCTAAAATATTATTAGGCATATGACCTCCTATTAGTTTTACTATATAAGCCAAAATCATACTCTGCTAATATAATTAAATATACCAATAGTGACATTGATGATTCAATGTCACTATCGTATATCTAAACACTATATAGTTTTATTATCTTACTTTGCGTCGTCTATAGCTTCTTGAGTATAATATCCTGACTCAACAATTTCTTTGTTTACATTCTCAGGAGTTACAACTACAACTGGAGTTGGAACTGCTGGAACATCTGAATTACCATAGAAATGAGTTGCAGCTGGTAATTCTTGATCATTTAATAATAAAGTAGAAACTTCAAATGCGTTAGCAACTAAAGTACGAACATCTTTAAGAACTGTCATTGACTGAGTACCTTCTTGTACACGAGCAACAGAAAGAATATCAGCATCTTGTCCAGTAATAATTACTTCTGAAACTCCAGCAGATGTAAATGCATCATTGATTGCACGAGAAGTGAAATCATTTGGTGCTATAAAGAATGCTTTTGTTCCTGAAGCTGGGTATGTAGTAGCATGATTTGCTGCTAAAGTTGCAGTTGCTTCTGGAGACCAGTCAGTATCAGCTTGCTTCATCATAACAAGTGCTTCTTCAGTTGTTAATACAGCTTTATCAATAAAGTCTGTATGTGCAGGAATATTCATAACCTTGAAAGTACCATCAGCAATTTTAGGTTGTAAAACTTCCCACGCGCCACGGAAGAATAATGGTGCGTTACCTTCCCAAGTACCACCTGAGAATAAGTATAATTCATTATCTGTACCAGTAGCATTATCAATTAAGAATTGACCTTGTTCGTTACCAACAACAATAGAGTCAAATGTTACATAGAAAGAAACTCCTGGAAGGTCTACTATACGGTCATAAGCAATTACTTTAACGCCAGCGTCAATAGCACGTTGAACTGCTGATTCTGCTGCTTTTGAATCATGTGCAGTAATAATAATAACTTTTACTCCTTTAGAAATAAGAGTATCAACGTTTGTTGCTTCAACTGCAGAATCGCCTTCTGAGAATAATATTTCTACATTATAATCAGTATCAGCTGCTGCTAATAAAAAACGATCTTTATCCTGAGTCCATCTTTCCTCATTTTGAGTTGGTAATATAATACCAATATCTAATGTTGTACTTTCTTCAGTCACAGCACCATCAGTACCTTCTGTGTTTTCTGTGTTTTCTGTTTTTTGAGTACATCCCACTACGCTTAACACTAAAACAAATGTTAAGACTAAAATTAATAATTTCTTCATTTTCATATCTCTCCTTTTTATGTATAGTTTTATACTACAATATAAGTATACCCAATAGTAATATAATAAAAAATTAATTAAACTCTTAATTTATTATATTTTTTTATCAATTAAATATGGGTTTTAAAAATTTCCACTATATTGTTTTTAAAAAAAGAATTATATAATAAAAAATTTTAAGTAGTTGTTATAAATAACAACTACTTAAAATTTAATTAGTTTTCATATCTTGTTATTTAGCCTCGTATAATCAATCCAAATATATTTAGGATTTTTTACTTGGCTTGAATTGTTTAATTCATCTTGAAGAAGATTGAACACTGCATTTGCTTGTAATTTTGAATCATTCAAAACAGTACCATACATTTTTCCTTCTTTTATAGCACTAATTGCTTCTTTCATTCCATCTACGCCTATAATATTAATTTTAATATTGCTATTATTAGAAGAATTAAATTCATCAATAGCTTCTACTACTCCAAGTGCCATATAATCGTTATTACAAGCTATTACTTCAACATAGGTCTGCTCAATTAGCATTTCACCCATAATTCTTTTTGAATTTTGCTTATTCCAATCAGCAGTTTTAATATCAACTATATCTATATCATAGCCACTTTCTATTAAAAATTTCTGAAGATATTCTGTTCTATCCTCGGCGTCCTGATGACCTCTTTGTCCTTTAAATATTACAATTTGAATTTTATTATCATTATTTTCATCAACTTCATTAAGTTCATTTGGATTATTTCCATATAGTTCTGCTATTAATTCAGCTTGATACTTGGCTGACTGTATTGCTTTTGAACCAATATAGTAAGCTTTTTCGTATGTTTCTAAATCAGTAGCCAATGGTTCTCTATTAATAAAAATTATAGTTTTGTTTTTACTTTTGGCTAATTTGATAAGTGCATAAGAGCTTAGTCTATCAACAGGATTAACAACGAGAATATCCATTTTATCAATTTGCTTAAGTATTGCTTCATTTTGAAGAATTTGAGAATTTTTTGCGTCATGAATATATATATCACCAATACCTTCAAGCTCATCTGATAGATGATCAATATAATTTATCATATAAAAATCTGACATATCATAAACATAAACACCAATTTTCGGATTTTCATTGTAGAGTGTTAAAAAAGTAGCAACCAATATAAGCATAAGTGCAAACAATGTTAAAAATATTTTTTTCATCATATTTTTATTTCCTTTAATTTGTTTAGTGGTATTTTTACTGATACTTTTGTATAGTCTTCTTCATCAACTTCAAAATATAAATCAGCATTTTCACCATAGTGGAGTTTTAATCTCTCATAAACATTTCTAAGTCCAACATTTTTATCTTTTGATTTTGTCTTCATTTTGATGTATATATTTTCTATTTGTTCATCTGTTAGTCCATAGCCACTATTTGCTACTCTAAAAAAGTAAAAGTCTCCAACAATTTCATGAGTAATTAATATATGACTTTCTTCGTAAGCTGATGTACCATGATAAATAGCATTTTCAACAAGAGGCTGAAGTATTAATTTTAATACTTC
>JBARWW010000003.1:0-1787 GCA_049647005.1 Acidaminobacteraceae bacterium
CTATCTTTGTTAGTAATGAACTTATCGAGTCAGACCCAGAACTTGTTGAACGATTTAGACGTGCATCACTTAAAGGTTGGAAGTATGCACTCGATAACCCGCAGGAAATCATCGAATATATTCCTACTATAATCACTAAAAACAAAGAAATTCAAAGCGAAATTATAACATTCAATAAATTTCAAGCTGAGAAAGTTTTAGAATATACTCTTTACCCGGTTGTAGATCTTGGAAACATAAACCCACATAGATGGAATACTATGAATGATACGCTTGTTAAACTTAGTTTAATTAACACATCAAAAGATTCTGATGAGTACATATTTAATTATCAAAAAATCATTGATCTTAAAGAAGCAAAAACCGATCAATCATTTTTAACTTTTTTAGTTTTTTCATTTATAACTATACTTCTAGCTTTTTTAGTTCACTTATCCACTAAAAATACTCTGCTTGAAAATGAGATTACACTTAATCAAAAGGCTCAAGTTAAAATTCTGCGTTCAAAAGAAAGATATCAAGCTATTTTCAATAGTGCTGTACTTGGGATTACCATGACTTCTAAAGATGGAAACATACTTCAATCAAATGATATGTGGCAAAAAATGATAGGCTACTGCGATGACGAACTACATACGATGAACATAAATGACCTTATGCTTCCCGAAGATAAAAAAAACTCAAACGAACTTATGAGAAAACTCACACTTGGTGAAATTGATAATTATGTAGAAGAGAAAAGATATTTTAAAAAAGATGGTACTTTTTTCTGGGGCAAACTATTTATGACATCTATATATGATCAAGATGTTGATAGAAAAGTAAACATCGGTATGATACTTGATATAACTAATGTTAAAATTGAAGAAGATACTGTAAAGCGTAGCGAAGAGCGATTTAGAAACATCATTAGTGACGTCGCAACCGAAATTGACGATTCTAGAAATCTAAGTTACGATGGGGCAAATGTTTTTGACTCTAAAGACGACAAAAATAAACTCTCACTTAAACTCGAGAAAATCAATTTAGAACTTGAACGAATGTTTAAAAATGAGTTAGATGAAAACCGTAAAAAAGGAGCCATTCTAATATACCAAGCAAGGCTAGCTGCGATGGGAGAAATGATTGGTAATATAGCACATCAATGGAGACAGCCTCTTAATAATTTAGGTCTTATACTAGGTAATATGGAAGATGCCTATAACTATAATGAATTAGATAAAGATTATATGGAAAAATCTATTGATAAATCTATGAAACTCATAAAAAAAATGTCTACTACAATTGACGATTTTAGATATTTTCTTAATCCTAGAACTGAAAAAAGTTATTTTGAGGTAAGAGCAACTATACTGGACGTATTTGAGCTTCTTGAGGAGAATCTTAGATTTAATAGAATAAATGTCGACATAGATGTTCATGATGAGGATACTAACTCAAAACTATCAGGATATGGATATGAAAATCAATTTTCACAAGCAATTTTTAATATCATTACCAACTCTGTGGATGCGCTTGTCGCTTCGGAATTTAGCGAAAATTTCATAAAGGTTGATATATATGACCTAGGTGATAACATAAATATTGAGATAAGAGACTCTGGCGGTGGAATTAGTGAAGATATAATAGAAAATGTTTTTGAATTATACTTTACAACTAAGGAAATGACCAAAGGTACTGGTCTTGGACTTTATATAACTAAAACTATAATTGAAAATAATTTAGATGGTTATATAAGACTTGAAAATACTACAAACGGTTTAAAAACAATAATTTCAATTCCAAGG
>JBARWW010000004.1:0-5515 GCA_049647005.1 Acidaminobacteraceae bacterium
ATTTACCCAACGGCTTCTTTGTTTCATCCAAACCTTTATAGTTTCAGGCTCTTGCTCAAAGGTTTCAGCAAGTGGCATAAATGCTATTTTATAACCCATTTCATAAATTCTAAAACTGATCTCTGTATCCTCTGCAACAGCCTCGGTATCCCATCCACCAATTTTTTCAATTATTGATCTTCTAATTATAAAATTTGTTCCTGGAATTGTACATAATTTAAATAACTTCCATCGTCCGGCTTGAGCCATCCACTGAAAAGATAGTGTTTCAATATTTATAAATTTCGTAAGCAAATTTTTATTTTTATTTCGAGTTCTAAACTTACCTATTACAGCTCCATAATTATCATTTGACATAATCTCATCGAGTAAATACTTTAGTGCCATTGCATTTGGAGTATTATCAGCGTCATATATAACAAGAAACTCTCCATTTGCCTCTTGGAATCCTATATTTAAAGCATTTGATTTACCTTTACCTCCACGATCACCTATAACCTCTACATGATTAATTAGAGACGCCGGATTTTCAGATTTAACTCTTTCAATTATTTCACCAGTTTTATCTTTTGAATTATCATTTATTACAATTATCTCATATCTGTCATTTGGATAATTCATCTTAATCATTGCAAGTAATGTTTTATATATTACAACCTCTTCATTGTGAGAAGGAATCATAATTGAAATCATAGGATAATGACTTAACTCTTTGATTTTTTTAAGTTTACGTTTTTGCATATCTTCTGAAAAAGTATATCCAAAGAAAAGTAAAATAATATTTGTAACCAAGAGTATCCAAATTGATATCATTGAAAATAAAAAAAGACTGTCAATCCATTTCATATAAACACTCCTATTTGAACATATTTTTTCTTTGACGAGTAAAAGATCTAAATAGTATTAAAATAAATATACTTAATGCAAATAGCAAAAGATATCTAAACCAACCAGATAAGGCATTAAAAAAAATAGAAACCTTGCTTTCTTCTAAAACTAAACTTGAGTCATCAATTACAATTTTATTATCTAATATCTCAATGCTATATTTTTCTGATTTTACGCTTACTGATTCTTCAAGCGGATTAAATATCCTAACATTCTCTCTTAGCAATATATTTATCAGCTGGTCTATATACTCAGGTTCCAAATAATTATGGAAGTAGACGCCTGCAAAATAACCATCAACAAGTTTTATTCTATCAAAACGTTCTTCAATAAGCCTAAATGAATCTTTCTCGAGTGGAGTAATATAACCAAGGTTAAATGGATAAAACACATTAAAGTTTTTTGTATCATAAATTTCAAATGGGAAAATTATATAATTTCCATCTGTAATTGCTATCTGCCCATAAGCATTACTAAAAATACCCTTTAACTTTTTATAATCTGCTTCTGATAGAAATGAATGTGGTGACTCATAACCGATTGGAATTAGTCCATTATCAATACAATCACCAATCGCTTGATCAAAATAATTATCTAAGTCACTTAATGGATTTTTCTCTAGAGTGCTAATTTCAAGTCCGTCTTCACTCATCTCATGTACATAAGTATGAAGAATTATCGAACCTCCCTTATCTTGCATGTATTTCAAAACTTCAACAAATTCTGAAACCTCAGTAAAATAAGTTATATAATCTGCACCCTCTTGCTGAATATATGGAATAAGTCCAATTGTAAAGGGCACATTACTTGAATATAATCGGTCGGCTAAATTTCTTAAATTATCATAATCACTAAAAACATGAACATCTTCTATACTAATTAAAAACTGATTTTGCACATTGTTTTTCTTATAAAACAATTGATTTAAAAAGTCAGAAAAAATATAAAATAATGGTTCATTTATATCAACACGGGAAACATAAATTAAATTTTCAGAACTAATTATAAATGGAAACTCCTCAGTTCCATCAGATAGCCAAGAATAAATATCATTTTCACTCGAAAGGCTATCAATTCTATAAAAAGCTCTCTTAGTTCCGATGCTAAATTTTTTTTCATCACCTGTAGTAGATTTTCTATACCTTACAGATAAAAGATCATAAACCTCACCTTTATATTCAAGTGGATAATTTCCAAGTTCTATAAGAGTATCTATACTATTACCAAACCATATTATCTTACCACTGAAATTTAATAGACCTTCATAAAACTTCTCATCGTTTATTTCTCTATCAAGTGCTATAACAAACACATAATCAAATTCGTTAAAATCATAATTTTTCAAATCTGATATTTTTGTTTCTTCCACATTTGATTGGTAATTACCAAGTAAATCTTCCATAGCAGAAACAGTATCCCTACTATCTCCATAGAAACTTCTTTCTTCATATAATACAAGTATATTTTTACTCAAAGTATCATCAGTTGTATATGCAAAGCTCTGACCTATAATATTACTTTGCAAAAAAACTATACATGTTAAAAATATAATTAACGTTCTTTTATACATCATATTCTAATTCCATAATTCCAATTGCCTTAAACTCCATTGGATTTAAAATTTTATCATTATAACTTACTAGGGAAATTTTAAGTTCTATATTGTATCTATTGAGCGATGAACCATCATCTATCGCAAGAGAAGATAGAGCTTCTTTTATCCTAGTTTTAACTATTTCTGCGTCCACTAAATTTGTATGTGGTAGTATCAGTCCGAGCATATCATCATCAATTCTAAATCTTAAGTCTTCAACTCGACTTGCTTTATTTAGTGCCTGTGCTATGATTTTATATATTTTTTTAGTATTCTCTTTACCATAAATAGATATAAGTTCTTCAAAATATTGTATCTCTAATATTCCAAGTACTAAGTCTATTTTGTGACGCTTCGATCTTGCCATCTCTATATCAAGATCTCGTAAAAACTCTCTTCCGTTACCAAAACCTGTTATCTCATCAATCGTTACAATTTTATCAGTTAGATATTGACAATTATTGCATTTGACTTCTGATTCTCTTAAATTATTTGAAATCTTACCTGCGAAAAATGCTGAAAAGGGATATGCTATAAACCACATGTAATTTAGTGACCAAATTTCGCCCGCCCCTGTAACCATCTGGAAAAATATCACCGAACCATACATAAATATAATAACTAGACATATTATAAGTCCAGGAATAGTTCCTAGTAAAAATGTTGCAATTAGAACTACAAGGAGTAAAATAAATAGCCCGTAATCATAAAACAAAAAGTTCGATTGGAAATATAGAGTTGCAAAAAATGTTGCAAATAAAACTATAACTAAATATATTGCGTTGCTTATTGTATTTCTAAAAATCGAATGAATAATAACGCCTCCTTAATTTTTTTAGTTTCAAATATATCTTAAAAGCCAAGTAGAGACATCAAGTGATCAAATGAATAACTAATATTTGTTTCTTCGTCAATGTAGCCTCCAAAATGTTTATCATTTTCTTTATGTTGAAATAAAATCATTTTTTCACAAGCTAGTTTATATAATTTTTCATTTTTATCTAATTTTGCTATTTGAGCAATTATTCCATAAATAGCTGGTGATTCAATATCACTAATTGCAATGCCAGATTTATTATATTTAGCGTAGTATGCACCATTTTCAAGTTCATTCTCTATAAATTTTATAGAACTTTGATCCTTAATTCCAACTTCATATAAGTGCATTAATGTAATCAGGTTCTCTATACTATTATATTCTTCATCGTTAGACTCCATATAATATAGGGGCATATTTGAAACTTGTTTTTCTTTAATACTTTTAATACCTTCTTCAATTACGATTTTCCATCTGTCATCATATGAGGATAAATAATACATTGCTTGGAAATCATAATAGGCCCAAATTGCAAGTGGAGAATCATCATCATCATATGATAATAATGATTTATTTTCTATACAGTTTTCATACAAATTATCACCTAGATTAATTGCTTTTTCGAGATATATTTCATTTCCCCACGCTTCATAAGCTCGAAATAAAGCCTTTATAACTCTAAGATCATCAATAGATGCGTTAACAACTGCTTCATCACTTGTATTTTCCATATTTATTTTCCATTTCAGTAAATTATTTTTATTAAAAAAATATAACTCTATATTATTTACTGTATCTTTAAAAGCATTTTCATCATTATCTTTTAATGCTTTTAAAAGCATAAGACCAATAGATTCAGATAATATATCATTTCCAGATGCTAGATTTTCATCATCTAATTCTTCTAAGTTTGTTACAACTAATCCATTAACTAAAAAATTATCATAAAATGATTTCTCCAAAATTCCGTACTCATATTTATAGCTTGAGTATTCAGTTGAAGTAATAATTTCCAAATCTTCTAAAGTTATTTTTGCCGATTCATTTTCATAGAAAACTTTTGACAAAATTACACTAATTACAATTATAATAAAAATTATACATATATATTTTTTTCTAGTCAACCTAAAATTCGACTTTTTTTGCCACTTGTTATTTTCCATTTTTGTAAATTCTCCAATCTAGTAGCCAATTTATATTACCATAAATTTAGTTTATCATAAAAAGCTTAACTTTTACTATTAATTTACAATTTATTCACTTTATAATCCCTTCCCATTTGGCACGCTATGGCGCATTTTTTCCTAATCTTATTTACCTTCTTGATGCGTATGCCTCTATACTTCGGGGTATAATTCATATATGTTACATTGAATTGGAGGTGCATTTATGTTTTACATGTACATATTTTCTTTCACAGCAGTTTTTTTTCTATATTTTGGATTTCATACTTTTATTCACAATCCACTTGAGAGATCAAATAGACTATTTGCACTTTTAGCATTTTTATTTTTTTCTTGGGCAATCATAACATCATCACTTCATCTTATAACAAACCCAAATTTTGCAGCATTGCTACGTAAGCACGCAGTTTTTTCATGGGGACTTATCTATAGTATGATTTTCCACTTAATTCTGTCGCTTTCTATAGAGGTTGATAGATATTCAAAACCATACATTTATTTTCTTGTTTATTTTCCTAGTTTAATCAATATATACTTCTATTGGCTATCACCGGTAATGCCAAGCGAGTTAACATTTACAAGTGTAGGTTGGATAGCAAAAGCTAATATAGGCAGAAGTTGGATGTGGAATAATTATTTTTATATTTATTATGTATCATTTTTAATAGCATCTATTACACTATTAGTGATATGGAACAGAAAATCTAATACGAAAAGAGAGAAAAAACAAAGTAAACTTATACTCATAACTCTTTCTACTGCTATGATACTTGGGTCATTATTTGAAGTTATATTACCAATTAATGGAGTTGAAATAGTTTCAGGTATAACTATAATAATAGCTCTAATACCAGTAGCAGGTATATTTTATTCTATAATCACATATGATTTAATGAGTTTTAGCAGAATTTCTATTAGCTCAAAGGTAATGCTTATAATGCAAGAAGGAATTGTGATTCTTGATAATGAGGGCAAAGTAGTAGTTGCTAATAAGGGTGCATCTAATTTATTTGAAGTAAGATCCCTAGATAA
>JBARWW010000005.1:0-3093 GCA_049647005.1 Acidaminobacteraceae bacterium
TAATTTAGGATTAAGGATAAAATTGACCACATTCATAGAACTTTGCCTGTACCAACCCAATCTTGAATTAGCTACTTTAAAGATGCTTTCATGATTAAATCCATTTCTATATTTTCTGTTAACGTAAGATAAGTTTCTGTATATTGTCTTTGGTTTCTTCCATTGTTTAATTATTATTACTCTTATTTTATGTCTTAACCATTGACCAAACTCATTCATAAATGTTTTCATCATTCCAACTCGATAGTAGTTTATCCATCCTTTTACCATTTGATTTACTCGTGTAAAGGTTTCTTTTAATGACCTTGAAACAGCCCTATTCCTCTTGAGATATTCTCGCATCACTTTATAGAGTTTTGCTTTCTTCTCACTTGTAGGCTTTACTTTCCACTTATCACCCGGTTTCAAGAATGTGAATCCTAGATATTTACTTCGTGTCGGTCTGACTACTTTAGATTTACTTACATTTACTTTAAGAAATAATTTCCTTTCAATCCAAGCTGATATAGAGTTCATGACACGATTTGCTGCCATTTCACTCTTAGTAAATATCAGTACATCATCAGCATACCTTACAAACCTCAAACCACGTTCTTCTAGTTCTTTATCTAGTTTATCTAGATATACATTTGAAAGTATAACTGAGATAGGTCCGCCCTGAGGCACACCCGTCTTTGTTGCATTCACAATGCCCTTTTCCATAACACCCGCTTTTAAATACTTGCGTATGAGGTTTAGGACATCGCTATCATTTACTTGTTCTCTAAGAATTTGAATTAACTTATCATGATTTACCTTATCAAAGAATTGCTCTATATCTATGTCAATAACCCATTCATAACCACTGTTTAAATAATCCAGTGCTTGTTTGATTGCATCGTGACAGCTTCTATTTGGTCTAAAACCAAAACTATACTCACTAAATACTTCTTCATAAATATCCGATATAGGCTGTGCTATCGCTTGTTGTATTGTTCTATCCAAAGCTGTTGGTATGCCTAAAGGACGTTTCTTACCATTAGACTTTGGAATGTATACACGACGCACTGGTTTAGGAACATACTTCCTGTTCCTCAGTGAATCTAATATAAATTCTCTGTTTTCTCTGATATAGTTTCCTAACTCTTCGGTTGATAATTTATCTACACCACTCGCACCTTTATTAGCTTTCACCTTTTTATAAGCTTGGTTAAGATTTTCTTTTGATAAAATCATTTCCATTAATTCCATTGTTGTTACTCCTCTCTCCACCACAAGATTTATACACACCACCCCTCATAACATCAATAAGGTCTTTCGGTTACGTTCCTATTCCCCTTATCCGTTTGATTTCTGGTTAATGCATTATTTTATAGATGGTGACTTGTACTATAAATCGTTTCAGTCCTTCGGCTGTTAAACCTACTATGACTTCATCTGACTCCCTCTCTAAACCGTTTTCGACCACATCTTTCAATGTGTGAGTAGGGCCTCCCAGGGTAAGACACTAATCTTTCATTCCACAACCTCTTGATTTACAACTTCGGTTTTACGTTTACCTTTTGGGCTTTGATTTGTTATGCAACCTTACCCACCTAATCGCCTGATCAAGTTTCTGTTCGTAGGCTCAAGAATTTCGCTACACCGCTTCCTTCATCTATACCATTACCGGCACCAACTTGCGTGTTCACTACACTTGGTGGTAAATACCTGTGACTGGACTTTCACCAGTTAGATTAGTGCCATGCCTGGCACACATACAAAAGACGATCAAAGCTAAACAGCCTTTATCGTCTTTTACTAATTACGCAAAGTTTCTTTAAGTCTACACCTAAAGATTTAACTTTAAGGTTATCTCATCTAGTGTCTTAATATACCTAGTATATTCTTCAAGTGACATATCCATACTTTCAAGTAAGCGCATAGGTATTTCTTTTGCTTTTTCTCTTAATTTATCTCCTGATTTACTAAGGATTATATCTACTTTTCGGTCATCTTTTTCATCACGCTTTTTTTCCAAATACCCAGCTTTCTCTAATCTCTGAACTATAGGTGTAAGCGTACCCGTTTTAAGTTGCAAGACATCCATAAGTTCTCTAAAGGGTATGCTTTTTCTATCCCAAAGTACCATCATAACTAGATACTGTGGATAGGTTAGTCCTATTTTATCTAGTAGAGGCTGATAGAGTCTAGTTATCGCCCTTGAAGATGAGTATAAACGAAAACATATTTGATTTTCTAATTTTAATTGATCATACATGGCGTATCCTTCCCCTAACTAAAGTAGTTTTATTCTAAGTAGAGTCTAACATATTTAACTTTTTTTATAAACTTCTTTAAATAAAGTTTATATATTTACGGTATAAACCTAATTATACGTATTTGATTGATCAATCTAGATTTGTAATCTTAAATTCCAAAGTATTCACTTTTTAAGATACCCATAAGTATTATATCATGATACTTACCATCTCTAAATAGCTCTTCACGAAGTATACCCTCCTGAGTAAATCCAGTTCTTAAGTAACATTTTCTTGCTCTTTCATTAAATGAATATACATTTAACTTAATTTTATTTACATTCATCTGTTCAAATATGAACTTAACTAATAACTTCATAGCATCTGTTCCATATCCTTTAGACCAATAATCTTTATCACCAATCATAATTCCAACAGTAGCAACGCTATTTTTCCAATCAATTTCATTTATACCACATCCACCGATGTATTTATTTGAATCTTTCGCTTCTATAGCAAAATTATATGTATCCTTCATAAAACTTATGCCATCTAAAAATGCTTTTTCATCTTTTAATGTAGCAAGAAAAGGTGTTCTCGGTGATAGATTTCTTGATACCTCAGGATCATTTATAAATTTTTGAGCAAGTTTTAAATCAGCATCTCTAAGTTCTCTAAATCGCACTAGTACACCCTCATACATAATTTCCATCCCCTTGTTTTCTTACTATAAGTTTTTTAAAATATTAATTTTTTCTATTGTATATTATTTCGTGACACAAAACAATAGTTTTAATACTTTTTTAGTAGCTCTAGTTCGCTCGCTTTTGAAAAAGAGTTTTCAATTATAGCTACTACTATAGAAACTATAGGG
>JBARWW010000006.1:0-9266 GCA_049647005.1 Acidaminobacteraceae bacterium
TTTTACAGTAGACGAAATCACTGATTTTGTTGGAACTATAGATATTGAAATGCCATATGACAGTGTATTTATAGATGAAGGTGAGTCACCTTCTAACTGTGTTGAGGCTGCATATTTCAATGAGAAAACTGGAGATTGGGAATCTGTACCCTATTCTATAGATCAAACTAGTGGAACTGTTACTATTTATGCAAAGCATCTTTCCACTTATGGGGTTTTCACATTTAAAAATCCAAAAACACGTCATGCATCAGCATTTTATAACAAATATAAAATTTCTTATCCTATGTTAAATATTGTTGACTCAAATTATACAAAAGTTGTTCAAGAATATATTGATAATGATGGTGAAACAGGTGGATATGCTTTTGACTTAGGTGTTTCATTGATGAACGATACTCTTGGTATAGGTGGAAATAGTTTTACTTTTCTTACTGAGACGGTAATTCCACCAAAGCATTTGTCTTCTCTTACAAAAGCTTTTGAAAAGGCTGGAATTGCAGCTGCCCTTTATCAGGTTGCTGTAGACTATCAAAGTGGAGATAATGTTGCTATGGTTGGTAATGCAACAAAAAATATATCATATTATATAATCGGTAAAATTGGTAGTAGCGCTGCAAAAGTTGCTTCTGTAGGTGTATTTGCCATTGATTACTCAATTAATAAATTTGCAACTGAGGCTTGGGCTGGACGAACTGAAATCTATACTAAGGCATATGAGATGTATTATGGAGAAAAATCAAATGAAGCTAGAAAAAATAAATACAGCATGGAAAGGAAATTTTATGATAAATTTTATAAAGCATATGAAACTAATATAGCAGAAGGTGGAACTTCTGATGATTTAAATGAAAAAATTAATTCAATCTTAAATGAATACGTATATGAGTTTTGGCAAGATGAAGTTAATATAGGTATCTATTATCAAAAAGTAACAGATAATGTTGTTGGTGCTGGTGGAGGTTTAAATGAAAATCTAATGAAAGATATTTCAGAAAATGCAAAGAAAGAACTTGTAAGAACATCTTTAGCACCTGTTTTTAGAACTCTCTCAAAAAATATATCATTAAATTTACATGAAGAGTATGTAGCAGAAATGAGAAATCTTGAAACAATATTAAATGAAGCCACTGTAATAAATATTTATGAGGGAAACTCAAAAGGCAATGATTCAACTTATAAATTTGCAAATGCAAACTACCGATTCTCTCCTCTAGCTAGTGATGCTAAAGTTGATGATTGGAGTGGTAAATTAAATAGTAAAGGTGAAGGTGAAACTACTTTTACTATCCTTGGACATATTCAAAGTGGGATGCCAGATCAAATAGATTTTTACATGTCAAATTTAAATCCAGATACAGATGAACCTACAAAAACAGTATCTATTCCTTTTGGTCCAGATAAGATATCTATTAATATAGGGGTTAGCACACCTACTTTAGATGATCTAGTTGGTGATTGGGATGATTTAGAATCCAATACTCTTACAGTAAATGCCCTAAATATTCCGTGGAATGAAATTCAGGATATGATTGATGAAGCTAAAGCTGAAGAAGCAAAAGGTAATGATTCGGAGTGTGATTTTATAGAAATTGACCTAGACGAAATACGTACTAACCTTGCTGAACTTCCAGGAACTTCTGAACCTATGGTCTTTAACATCAAAAAAACAAATGATGATCAGGCAATACTTCATATGACAAGTTTCCCTGAAGATACAGAGGGACAATGTTAACAAGCAACTATAATGCCTCTACCTTTCACATATTCTGATGGAGATTTAGTCTTTGATATTGAACTATTTAATCAACAAATTGCATCTCAAAACAATAAAAATGCAGAAGAAAATGATTTGAAAATAAGCTCAATTAGGAGCGATGTAACTGCAACAATCCTATCTGAAACAAAGACTGAAAAAGTAATTGGATTAAGCGGAGAATTTGAGTTGTTATTCACGGCTGGTGACGATGAACAGTCGCTAGATTTTAGTATCGTCTTAGAAATAACAGGTCAACTAAAAACTGATTTGACCACGGATTAGGGTGATTTATATGTATCCAGAAATTCAAATATTAAATTATACATTTACAACTTATACAGTAGCTGCACTTTTTAGTGCAGCTACTGGCTTTGCTCTTAGCTTGATTTTCGCAAAAAAATTAGGCTATAACTATCGTGAATTTTTCTTAGTTTTCTTAGGAATTTTAATTACATTTCCGATAGGAGCTCGCATGTTAAATGTCATATTAAATTATGATTATTATAGTTCAAATCTCAACGATATAATTAGCTTATCTTTTCGAGGATTCTCAGTAATAGGTGGAATATTTGCTTCCATCTTTATATGTTTTATTCTTCATAAATTTATAGGTAAAAATCCCCTGAGTTTTTTAGACGCCTTATCTATTCCATTTATTATAAGTTTTAGTATTATGAAACTAGGATGTTTTGCAAACGGTTGTTGCTATGGAAAAGCAACTTCAACTTTTATAGGCGTCATATTTCCAAACAAAGATGTAGGAATCGTTAATGGTCTCTTATCCATTTTCAATAGTTTTTCAGGAATTCCTAGAGCAGTCTATCCAACACAATTATTTGAATCATTTTTAGCCATTTTATTTATTCCAATTTTTATAATCGTAAAGAAATTCTATAACTTTAACAAAGCTGGAGAAATATTTCTCATCACAGGTATTTATTTTACAGCTCTTCGTTTAGCTATTCATCCATTTAGAGACTTTCCTTATCCTATATATATAGTAAGTTATATATATCCTTCTATTTATCTTCTAATTATAATAGTTGGGATTAATTTACTAAAAAAAATACGAAAAACAAACTAAAAAAATCTAATCCAATTTTGATACAAACTGGATTAGATTTCTTATTTATCTTCGATATATAATCTATTTAAGACTTTTAATAGCGTTTTCTGCCCACATAGAATCTTTGTATATAGCTCTACCCACACCAATAAGGTCGGCTTTATTTTCAGAAAGAAGTTTTTCAGCAGCGCAGGCATCTGTAATTCCACCAGTGAGTATAACTGGAATAGAAACTACTTGCTTAATAGCTTCGGTCAGCAATGAAAAATAACCTTGACCATCAAGCCCTGCAACCATATATCCACAAAATCCGCCAGATATATCAAGAATATCTACTCCTGCTTTTTCAAATTCTGAAACCGCAATTTTACTATCTTCAATTGTACTCCCACCATCGCAGTAGTCAGAGGCGCCTAGTCTTAGAAGAATAGGAAAATCCTCACCAACAGCATCACGTACAGTTTTAATAACTTCTAAATGAATTCTAATTCTACTTAGAACATCTCCACCATATTCGTCACTTCTCTTGTTAGTAAGAGGAGAAAAAAATTGATTAAGAAGATATCCATGAGCAGAATGAATCTCTACACCATCAAATCCAGCATCTTTTACACGAAGTGCAGCATCTTTAAATTCATCGACTATAATTTTGATTTCATTTTTAGTAAGTTCCTTAGGAATGCTACCTATACGTGGATTTGCAATAGCTGAAGGTCCAACTGACTCATATCCAGTAACAGCCTTACTACTTGCGCTTCCCGAATGATTTATTTGCATTACTGCTTTAGAACCATTTTTATGAATTGTGTTTGATAATTCTTTTAAGTCTTTAACTAGTCCATTATCCGCAATAGATAACTGACCATCACTTGCCTTTCCTTGCTGTGTGATAAAGCTATGCTCTACAATAATCAAGGATATATATCCACCAATTGATTTTTCATCATAATAATCTAATATGTCTTTGCTTATTTTTCCATCTTTTTCAGATTTCGAAGTAGCCATAGGAGCCATAACCAATCTATTATGTAAAGTCAATTTACGTGTTTGCAATGGTTTAAGTAAATATGCCATTTTTAACCTCCTGGAATTTTCTGAATTTCTAAATTACTTTTCTACAAATATTTAACTCAGACTTTTGATCCATAAATTCACCCATTTGTGGAACGATATTTTTGAAATGATCTGATGACATATGATTATTTAGAGCTTCATTTGTTTCCCATTCTTCTACCATAATTAGAATACTTGGAGTTTTCTCGTCTTGATACATTTCATAACTTATACAGCCATCTTCTTTCACAGTCTCTTCTACTAACAACTTTGCTAATTCTAATACTTTATCAATTTTATCTTTCTTTACAAAGCTTTTTGCTATAACCTTTATCATAATATTTCACTCCTTAGTTTTCTTAATTTTACTCGTCAACAAATTTTAAATTTCTAAAATGCTTTTATAATAAAGATTTAAAATTTTCATTATGTAATATTGTTATTTAATATACTGTATGTAACAATTATACTCTTACAATATCAAATGGCAAGTACGCACTTTTTAGTAAGATAGTATACAAAAGGAAAGTATTTGCTATAGTTCCTTTAAAAAAAGAATGCTTAATAAGAAAATATAGAAAAGACTTATCTAATAATAAAATTTCAAACATAAAACTGTCCCAATCTATATCTAATAAGTCAATTAGAACAATTTTTAAACTTTATATTTTAGAGTAATATCATGTAATTGACTTGATAAATTTCTTAAATTAAACACTTGCCTGTTTATATCTTCAGTATTAATAGTTTGCTCATCTATATTTATACTAATATTTTTTGATGACTGCGCTGTCTTAATAAGGTTTTTTGATAAATCTTTGATTGAAGTATTAACTTCATCCGAAGTACTATACTGGCTTTTTGATAAATCTGATATGTTTTTTACATTTGAATTAATCTCTACAATAAGTAATAATATTTCATCAAAGTACAATTTTGTCTCATTTGCATTTGTAAATACATTTTTGACTTGTATCATCTCATCTTTCATAAGTTTAGTAGCTTCTTCAATGGACTTAGTTGTACTAGCAACTATATTATTTATATTTTTTATTGATTTCTTGCTTTCATCTGCAAGTATTTTTATCTCTGATGCAACTACACTAAAACCTCTTCCATATTCACCTGCACGTGCAGCTTCAATTGCGGCATTTAGAGAGAGCATACTCGTTTGATCTGCTATTTTGCTTATAACAGTATTTATGCTATTGATCTCACTTGATGATTTACTAAGGTCACTTAATATCTCGTTAACTTTAAGAGATGTATTTTGGACATTTTCAATTTCGTAAAGAACATCTGTTAATTTTTCAGTTCCTAGTTTCGAAGAATTTAAAATATCTTCAGTTTCATCTACAGCATCAGTTGATTTAAGTGATATTTGTTTGGCGCTAGTCGAAAGTTCACATACGTTATTAAGTGTTTCATTAATTAAACCCACGTCAATTTGTATGCCACTACTTATTTGACCAATTTCAATCGATATTTCACTTATAGCTAAACTTGCTTTATTCATTGCTACACTTATTTGATTAGTTGAAGTACTTAATTCGCTCGTATTTAATTTAACCTTACTAACCAAAGAAGTTATACTTATAAGAACTAAATTAAATAGTTTAGCCATTATACCTAGTTCACTATTATTGTTTACATCAAGTCTTCTTGTAAGATCCCCATCACCTTCTGATATATCTTTTAATCTTTCATTTAGCTCTTTAATAGGTTTTGATATGTATGTAGATATGAAAACTGAAAATATAACTGAAAAAAATACAATGCTAAATGTTATTAAATCAACGTATCTTGTATTTCTTAGTATTTTCTCATTGGTTTTAATATTTATCTCCTCTTGTAGTTGAGATATGCTTAAACTAAGAGTGTCACTTAACTTAGCATTATCATTTTTTAAGTTATTTATAGATATATTGGTTTTTTGAAGACTTGATAATACATCATTGTATTTATTTACATTCGACTCAATTTTAAGAACTACTTCATCTGGATATAATTTTTGTCTAGCAATATCAATTATAGAAGATGAGTTTATAAGAAGTTTTGTAGCAATTGTTCTATCTTCATTAATTAAATAAATTGATTCATATTTTTTTTGGCTTAGTAAATAATTAAGAAAATCAGCATCTAGATATGCATTTAGCTGTCCTTCAAGTACATTCATTGCACTAGCAAGCTCACTCACTTTTCCAATACTCGAAAAACCTTTTGTACGAGTAAGCTTATTCATATTAGTAAAGTTTGAATCTACTAGCAGTAGATTTTCTTCTATTTGCTCTATATTTATTGTCATGTCATCAGATTTTAGTTTTAAGTAAGAATTATTTCCTTTAATATTTTCGAGTAGCATAATCGATCTGTCATATGAAATTTTGAACTTTTCAATATTTTCACTTTCTCCACTTGCATAAAAATCAAGATTAGTCGCATCTGTTTCTAAAAATGACACCAAATAGTAATTCATCTTATGAATATTTAGAGTTAAATCATCACTAGACTTCAGTAAGTTTATATCATCAGTTGAAACATCTTTAAGTAGTGACTTATAGTTTATTAGAGTAAGTAATATACATATAATTAGTATAAGTGACATAGATAGTATCTTTGTTGTTACACTAACGTCTTTGTAATTGATATTTAGTCGTAAATTTTTTATATATTTGTACCATTTTTTTTCTTTAACTGATAAAACATTTAACATAAGCCCCTCCAAATATCTATAATTATTATTAATCTCTCTTAGTAAATTATAGTTTTCTAATTTATAGATTGGATTATGTTTAGATAAAGTTTATGTTAAATCATTAAAAATCAAATCGATACAAAAAATCATCTTCTCTTTTTCTCTTTAACTTTTTTTAACCTAAAAAAGTCTTCTCTTTCTTTTTCTTCTAAAACTTCTTCAATATTCTTAACAATCTCCTTGTACTTTGGTATTTGTATTTTATCTAGGGCATTTGCTCTTTTTTGTGTTTTTTTAATTTCTATTGCTAGCTTGTAAACTGAAGTTTCAACTTCAGATAATTCATACAATAAAAAGCGTACTCGTCTAAAATTTTCAACAGCATTATCGAGTGACGGATTAGTTCTAAAAAATCCATAATACGCTTCTACTTCTTCATGTTCAAACACAATGGTCGGAAGCTCAACCCCCATTACACTAGTTAATAGAATATTATAACTTGGTTCGTAAGGAATAGATAAAGCTATATCTTCAACACGACTTGTTCCCATTGTAACATTTGATATTTGTAGAGCTGTAAAAGCTTCAGCAAATATTATTTTTATTTCTTCTTGAATCTTATTTGCTCTATCCATGAGGCCAATCATTTCCCGAATTAATACATTTCTCTTCTTATCCAACAATTCAAATCCATTCAAAGAGAAAGTAAGCATAGATTTTGATTTTATTAAATTGGCTTTTGTTGGAACTAGCTTATCCATATAAGTCACTCCCTGAATTTTATTTGTTGATGAAAATTATGAATTCAAATAATTTTCTTCAATTTGTGTTTCATCAAGTCGGTCTAACTCAATTTTCGGTAATATCGAGAGTGCTTTCCATGCAATATTTAAAGATTCTTTAATATTTCTATTTTCATTTTCGCTTTGCTTTAGAAATTTTTCCTCGAACTCACGACCGAACTCCATATAAAGCCTATCAGTTTTTGATAAATCACTTTCGCCTATTATTTGAGCAAGTGCTCGTATATCTTGAACTTTTGAATATGATGCAAACAGTTGATTTGCAACATCGGGATGATCTTTTCTTGTAAAGCCTTCACCAATTCCATCTTTCATTAGTCTAGATAAAGATGCCAAAACATTTACGGGAGGATAAATATTATTTTGATACAAATAGCGACCAAGAACAATCTGTCCTTCAGTAATATATCCTGTTAAATCTGGTATAGGATGTGTTATATCATCGTTTGGCATAGTTAAAATAGGTAATAATGTTATTGACCCCGGACTTTCCTTCATCATTCCTGCTCTTTCATACAAAGTTGCTAAATCCGAATACAAATAACCAGGATATCCCTTACGACTGGGAACTTCTTCTCTTGCAGATGATATTTCACGTAGCGCCTCACAGTAACTTGTTATATCTGTCATTATGACAAGTATATGCATGCCTTCTTCAAAAGCTAAATACTCTGCTGCACTCAGTGCACATCTTGGTGTACTTATTCTTTCAACAATAGGATCGTCTGCTAAATTTTGAAAAAAAACAACATTTTCTAAAGTTCCAGACTCTTCAAAACTACGTCTAAAAAACGCTGCATCATCATTTTTAACACCAATTGCAGCAAATACAACAGCAAATTTTTCATTAGTAGATTCACTAATTTTTGCTTGTCTTACAATTTGAGCTGCTAATTCATTATGTGGTAATCCGTTACCTGAAAAAATAGGTAGTTTTTGTCCACGAATTAATGTTGTAAGCAAATCAATAGATGAAATTCCAGTTTGAATGTAATTACGTGGATACTTCCTTGCAACTGGATTAATAGGTCTTCCATTTATATTATAAGTTTTTAATGAATATATTGGTCCACCGCCATCTATAGTATGACCAATCCCATTAAATGTACGTCCTAAAATATCACGAGATAAGTTTATTTCAAAAGGGCGCCCCGTAAATCTAACAGCAGTGTTTAAAGTAGATAAGCCCGATGTTCCTTCAAACACTTGAGCAACTACTTGGTCTCCGTTTATTTTTATTACTTTTCCTGTTCTTGTTTTTTTATCATCTACTTTTATTTCAATAATTTCGCCATATGAAACTCCATCTACACCAGATAGAACTATAAGTGGCCCTTCAATTTTATCTAATTTCAAATATTCTTTTCGCAAATAATCCTCTCCTTGATTAATAAGAAACTAAAATTTGATACCAATAGACTCCCTAACATATCTACTAATATAGTCTTCCATCGTATCTCCGAGATCTGGAATTTGTATTATCAAAGTTTCTTCTGATTTTAGCTTTAAGTCCATAATCTCTTTTTCGGCTTTAGCAAGTACCTCTTTTGATATCAAAATAATACCAATATCAGTATCGTTTATAGCCTTATTTATCCTATCTAGAATTTTTTCTTTATCAGATATTACTTCACCAGTAATTCCCGCTAACCTCATACCAATTACAGTGTCTTGATCCATACTTATAAGTAAAGATTTCATAAAATCACCTACAAACGTCCGAGTATTAGGATAGAAATAATTAGACCATAGATTGCAATACCTTCAGCAAGTCCAACAAAAATCAAAGTTTTACCTAATATTTTAGGGTTTTCAGAGACTGCTCCTAGGGCAGATGAACCTACGGCTCCAACAGCGTAACCAGCTCCTATAGTTGCCATTCCAGTAGAA
>JBARWW010000007.1:0-35503 GCA_049647005.1 Acidaminobacteraceae bacterium
CTATAGGCTCTGAGAGTGATATTTTGTCAGAAAAATTAGATATATTATCTTATTTATCTGATAATGCATCAATAGCAATTGAAAAAACATTATTATTTGAGAAATTAACTAGTAACTATTATAAAACTATAACTTCACTTGCAAATGCAGTAGAAGAAAAACTTGGAATAATAAAAGGGCATACATTAAGAGTTTCAAAGTATTCGGTCTTACTAGCTAGGTCGCTGTACCTTAAAGAATCCGAAATTAAAGATATTGAGATTGCGGGATTATTACATGATATAGGGAAGATTGGAATAAAGGACTCGATACTTAGAGATGCTTATAGTAATGAATGTGATAGAGAAGAAGTGCTTCAAAGACATACCATAATTGGTAAAGAGATACTTGAGCCTATTGGTATTGGTGAAAATATATTGAATGGAATCTACCTTCATCATAAGAATTACGATCTTACTGGCTACCCTGAAAATATAGAAATAAACGAAATTCCTCTAATTGCAAGAATAATAGCGATAGCAAATTCATTTGATAACCTTATGAATCAATTAGAAAATGGAAAGAAAAGGACTATAATATCAGCATTTAATGTAATTAAACAAGGCTCAGGAAAGCAGTACTGCCCTGAACTTGTAGCGATATTTGAAAACTTAGTGGATGATTTGAGTGATGAAATACTAGAAATTAGCAAAAGTAGCTATAAAATATAGTAAAACAGATGGGAGGGTGAAAATTGCTTAATAAAATTACTTTAAAACAAAGATTACTAATAATTTTACTAATATTTTCATCTTTACCTACTTTTATTTTAGCTGGATCTCTATATGCAAAGCTGTATGATATTAGGGAAAATGACAAAAAAAATATTATATATGATAGCATAAATAATAATGCTGATGGTTTTAATGATTGGATTAAAACAAAAATTAATTTAATTGAAAGCACAGAATTTTTGATAAGCGTTTTAAATGCGGATAGTGATTTGAAAATGGATGATCTAGTAGACAAAATCAATTCTCAGTCTTTAAATGTAGAGGAATTATACGTATTTAAAAAAGAATCTAGAATGTCTTTAAGCGAAAATAGTAATCTCGAATGGTATTTACGAGCATCTCGAAACAATAAGTTTATAATAAGTGAAATACATGAAAATCAGTTTGGTAATGATGTAATATCATTTGCACAAGATATTAATTTTAGAAATAGTAACTATGTTATATCTATTGATATAAGCGTCATAGAGTTAAAAAAAGAGCTTTCAAAGTTATATTATAGTAATGGTCTTGGAGTTGGTATACTATTTAATGGAAAAATATTGTATTTAGATGCAGAAATAGCGAATATACCTTTAGAAAAAGTAATATTTAACGATACATCTGCTATAGTTCTGAATTACAATGGATTGAAGATTATAGGTGTAAATTCTAAAATAGAGAATGAAATAAGGCTAGTTGTAATTGAAAAATTTGTTGATAATTTACATGATGTTAATGAAATGCGAAAAGACTTTATAAAAATAATGCTATTAGTATTTTTGGTGTCAATCATATTATCGTTGTATTTATCTAGTCGACTCATAAATCCAATTGAAAATATAAAAAAGGGTTTAGAAAATGCTATTGCTAGAAAGTCCAATATAGGTGTTCTTGGTGGAAGTGATTATGAGTATCTGCAACTATATGAATTATACAAAGATATGATATTGAAAGATCAGAAACTTGATTATAGGAAAATAGAAATAAATCAAAAGACAGATCAGTTAAGTAGAGAGTTTGATAGAAGTATTATTGAGCTTGAAAAAGTAGTCGATTCCTTAAAAAATATAGAAGTTTATATTAAGCATTCAAATAAAAAATTTAACAATTTATTTAATAACATAAAGGATTTTATATGGACTATAGATATAGACGGAAATATAGAATCAGCAAATAATGTATTTATTGAAAAATTAGGATATGAAAGAGATGAAATTTTAGCTAGTAGTTTCAAAGATATAATCATCCAAAAGGGAAAAAATGTCAACGCAGAAGACTTTATGTTTGAACTCTTAAGGAAGGATCAAGTAAATATAACTTTATATTTAAAGAAAAAAATGTTTTCAGAATACGAATTAGTGGTCTTTAATAGTAAGCGTATAGTAGATAATGGGAAACTTTTAGGTACTCAATTTGTTGCAAGAAGGATAATTGATAAAGAAATACTAGAAAAGAAAATGTATAAGAGAAATAAAGAACTTGAGTTTATAAAAGATATATCAAGAACATTAACCAACTCAAAAAATCTTGAAGAATTACTTACAAGTATTGCTCACAAAATAAAAAATCTAATAGAAAAAGGTGTATGTTCTATATGGCTCTTAGATGTTAATGGAAAATTGGAGTTAAAAGCTTCTTCAGATAGCGAACTTAATATAGACGAAGTAGACTTTGT
The DNA here is from genome assembly GCA_049647005.1 of Acidaminobacteraceae bacterium. Taxonomy (GTDB): domain Bacteria; phylum Bacillota; class Clostridia; order Peptostreptococcales; family Acidaminobacteraceae; genus JBARWW01. Next base: position 2,431 of record JBARWW010000007.1, read on the forward strand.
AAATGTAGAAGAAGATATGTTAGGTGAAGCAATCCTAAAGAATAAGGTTGTGAAAATAAATTCATACGATAAATTAAATAATAAGAGCTATGATAGTATGAAGGGTTCGGTTGAACATTTAAAAGAAATGATATTTATACCACTTGAAAATAGTGGTACTCCAAGTGGTCTTATATCAATTGCTGCAGGAAATAACTTATCAGAACTTGATATTGATATTTTAAGTGCCTTTGCAAGTCAATCATCAGTTGCGATAGAAAAAGCTAAATTATATGAAAAACTTAAGTTAGACTATTTCAATACTATTAAAGTACTTGCTACAGCTGTTGAAGCAAAAGATGCCTATACAGAAGGTCATTCAATAAGAGTTTCGAAATTTGCAGTGCTTATAGGTAAAAAACTAAAGATGAATGAACTTGAAATTGAGGAACTTGAGATTGCAGGAATACTTCATGACATAGGCAAGATAGGTGTTGATGATACTATACTTACTAAGCCTGGATTGCTAAGTGATGATGAATATATGGAAATTAGAAAACATCCTGAAGTAGGGGCGAGGATAATTGAGCCAATTGAACTAAGCGAGAGTATAGTTGAGGGCGTTCTTTATCATCATATAACTTATGATGGAAAAGGGTATCCGACAACTGATAATATAAATATAAAGACAAAGATACCATATATAATTGGCGTTGCTGACGCTCTTGATGCTATGACGAGCAATAGATTGTATTCTCAAAAAAAGACTATTACTGAAGCAATTGATGAGCTAGTTAGATTTAAAGGAACACAGTTTTCCCCGGAAATAGTTGACGTTGTAATCGAAATATATAAATCAGGGTCAGAAAAATTAGATGAAATAAGTGATTTTGAAACTATAAAATAAATGCTTATTATTAAAGTATAAAGTCATAAAGGTGGTAATAGAATTGTCATACACAGCATTATACAGAAAGTTTAGACCTAAGGTATTTGAAGACGTAATTGGTCAGAAAAATTTAATAGAAACTCTAAAAAATCAGATTATGAAAGATTCTATAGGACATGCCTATCTGTTATCAGGTACACGAGGTACAGGAAAGACATCAACTGCAAAATTGTTTTCGAGAGCAATCAACTGTTTAAATCCTGATGGAGTTAATCCTTGTAACAAATGTGAGGTTTGTCTTGGAATATTAAATGAGAGCTTGATGGATATAATTGAAATAGATGCGGCTTCAAATAATGGTGTAGATGATATAAGAGAAATTAGAGAAAATGTAAAGTATCCACCAACAAAAGCTAAGTATAAAGTATATATAATTGATGAGGTTCATATGTTGTCTCAGGGTGCATTTAATGCCCTACTTAAGACCCTTGAAGAACCTCCACAGTACGTAGTATTCATACTTGCAACAACAGAGCCACACAAGATACCAGATACTATACAGTCGAGATGTCAAAGATATGACTTTAAAAGAGTAACACCTACTGATTTAATTAGTATATTAAAAAATATATGTCATGAACTCGGTATTGAGTACGAAGATAAAGCTTTAAGTGTTATCGTTCAAAAGGGTGAAGGAGCAGTAAGAGACTGCCTTAGTATACTTGATCAGTGCATATCATTTAATAAAGGCATTTTAACATATGATTTAATAGTTGAAACTCTTGGTCTTGTTGATGATATGATTTTTATGAATTTAACTGATTATATAGTTCAGGAAAAAACAAAAGAAGCTATGATTAATATAAATGAAATTATATCAAGTGGTAAAAATATAAATCAATTTCTAAAAGATTACATATATTATTTTAGAAATTTAATGCTTATAAAATCTAGTGAAAGTTTAAGTGATATAATTGACTCTCAGCAGTCTACAATTGAAGGGCTAATAAGACAGGCAGAATTATATAGTTTAAATAATATAATTAGAATATTAAATATTCTTACTGTGGCAGAGACAGATATGAAATGGGCTACAAATCAAAGAATACATCTTGAAATGACTTTTATGAAAATTATAGAGCTTTCTTTTGATGATTCAAAGGAGAGTTTGATTGAGAGAGTAAAAAAACTTGAAGCACTTGTAGATGATATTAAATCAGGAGCTGTAGTAGTTACTAGCCCGACCCTAAGTGCTTCAAATAATGCAACAACGTCACCGACTAATAATAGCAGACCAATTCAAGCTAGAAGGGCTGCACCGCAATCTAAAAATTCTACTCAAAAGTCAACTGCACCAGTAGTTGAAATGGATTATACGGATGCTAAGGATCCAGAATTTAATGTATTAAATGAAAACTGGGAATCTGTACTTTCGCTAATTAAGAAACGTAGAATATCAACACATGCATTTTTAATAGAAGGAAAACCAGTATATATAAAAAGTGGAAATTTATATATTGGGTTTGATGATAGATTTGGTTTCCATATGGAAGCTGTTTCAAAGCCAGAAAATAAACAGGAAATCGAGCGAGCGATATACCAAGTTTTAAAATACAAGCTAATTTTAAAATGTGATTATTTAAGTAATCTTGGTGTAAATGAGAGTAAAGAAGAGGAATCAGCAAGACAAGAGGATGATATTAATGGATTTTTCGAAGGTTCGCTTGAAAAACTGGATATAAAAGATTAATAATATAAATACTAATCTACATATGCAAATTTATACGTGAAGATGTTATAATAGTTTTTATATGATAATTATTAATTAGAATAATTTAATTTATAATAGGAGGAATTTATAATGGCAAAAGGAAAAAAAGGTATGGTACCAGGAAATATGAATAATATGATGAAGCAAGTTCAAAAAATGCAAGAAGATATGCAAAAGGTTCAAGGCGAACTTGAAGTAACTTCTTTTGAAGCTTCAGCTGGTGGCGGAGCAATTAAAGTTGTGGTAAATGGTAAAAAAGAAGTTTTAGCTATTGATTTAAATGAGTCGATTGTAGATCCTGATGATATAGAAATGTTACAAGATTTAATTCTAGTAGCAGTTAATGAAGCGCTTAGAACTGCTGATGAAGCAATGAATAAAGGTATGGGTAAATTAACAGGTGGAATGAATATACCTGGTTTATTCTAATTGGTGTAGCTTATGAATAATTTACCGCAACCTATAGCAATTTTAATTGATGAGTTTTCTAGACTACCTGGTATCGGTAAAAAATCAGCGCAAAGATTAGCTTTCCATGTAATTAACCAAAGTGAAGATAGTGCAATTAAACTCTCGGAAGCTATAATAAATGCTAAGAAAAAGATTAAATACTGCTCTGAGTGTTTTAATATAACTGATGTAGATCCTTGTTATATTTGTTCAAGTACAAAACGTGATAGATCGGTGATCTGTGTTGTAGAAGATCCAAAAGATGTTATTGCCCTTGAGCGAACTAAAGAATACAAGGGATTATATCATGTTCTTCATGGATCAATTTCGCCAATGGATGGAATTGGGCCAGAAGATATAAAGCTTAGAGAGCTTATAATAAGACTTCAAAAGGAAGAAAATTCAGAGGTTATACTTGCGACAAACCCTACAATTGAGGGTGAAGCGACATCTATGTATATATCGAAGCTTTTAACTCCAACTGGAATAAATGTTACTAGACTTGCATATGGAATACCTGTAGGTGGTGACCTTGAGTTTGCAGACGAAATAACACTTGCAAAATCTCTTGAGGGAAGAAGAAAACTAAAGTAAATCTTATTTATTTTAGTGTAGACACTTAAATTATATTAGAGCATCTTATTAAAGTTTTTAGACTTTAATAAGATGCTCTTTTTATAGAAAATACATATATTAACAATATTTAACATATTACTACCCACTTGTTTTGACATTAAACGATTGTAATTATATGAATTTTCTGATTTAATGTAGGGGAGGACTTTATATACATATCTATAAAAGTCAGACTGGTTAGGTAGAAGAATTACATAACAATTAAATTTTATATCTATCCGTTGCACATTATATCATCCTAAGGAGGAATAGCAATGAGAGACGTTTTAATTGCACAGTCAAGAGAACTTACAGGTAAGAATTTAGTTAAACAGATAAGAAGAGACGGGTTTGTACCTGCTGTAGTATATGGCCACAATAAAGTTACAAGAAGTATTAAAGTGGATAAAAAAAATATGGACAAACATTTTAGTTTTCATGGAAAAGGTTCAACACTTGAATTAGATGTTGATGGTGAAAGAGTGTTTGCACTGATTAAAAATTGCCAGGTTGATAGTTTAAAAAATAGTTTAATTCATGTGGACTTCCAAGAATTATCTGCTGGTGAAAAAGTTAAAGTTAAATTACCAATTAGATTTTTCAACAAAGATTTGGTTGAAGATGGATCAACAGTTGTAGCTGAACAAATTCATGAAGTGGAATTGATTGCACTTCCAAAGGATTTGTTTGAATCAATTGAAATTGACGTAGCATCATTAAAGGATGGCGGAGACGCTATTTGCTTGTGCGATTTAGAGATATTTAAGGATGAAAGATTTGAATTCTTAATGGAATCAAGTACTATCTTAGTAACTACTACAAAAGCAGGTAGTGCAGAAGAAGCTGTAGTTGAAGAAGAACCAAATTTATTAGAATCATTATAAAAAAGTAATTACTAGGGACACTTATATAAGTGTCCTTTTTTTTTTGCTTTTTTTGAAGGAATCTATAATAAGTCAGCTAAAACAAAAGTAAATTTTAATCATCATATTTTTTAAAAGTGGGAAATTCTACAATAAGCAAGAAAAATTTCAAGAAACCCATTTACAATAATTGTAAATAAGTGTATAATGGAAAAAAATGTAAGATGAGGATGATGGTGATGAATTATAATTTCTATATAGTAGATAAAAACTTAGTAAAGCTTAGTTCTTTAAAGCGAATACTAAGACGTGAGCTTTACAAGTCTAGCTTAAATGGCTCGATAACCCTTAGAAACACTGCTTGTTTTATAAATAGTTTAAAAGTAGCTTCGAGTGAGGATGTTTTCATTATTGATTTAAATATGTTCAGTAGTGAAGACTTATTAGACAAGCTATCTGAATTTAACAAAACATCATCAGTTATAGTACTTTTAAATGATGAGTATGAGAAAGATATAGTGGATGAATTAATTAATAAGGATATTACTAAATTCATGAAAACAAAAGATTTTAGCATAAAACTTATAAGTGAGTATATATTCAACGAAATAGATATTTTTGAAGCAAGGCATTATATAGAAAATACTGATTTAGAGCTATCAGATGACATCGAAATTGAGACACTCAAAATTGAAAGTAGAAAGCATGAGATTTCAAGCGTGAGAATAAATGAAAAAGAGATAGCAGATAATGATATAGATAAAGCTAGAGATGAAAAGCTATATAAGTATACTATAATAGAAAAAATACTAGCATATAAAAATCGAAGTAGTAGCGATAAAAGAACCATAAGTATAGCCGGCAAGAGGCATGTAAATATATGGGGGGATTATCAGTTCGGTTGTGAATTTGCTTATATGTTATCAAAGAAAATGTCATTAAAGATACTTTTAATTGATGCAAATCGCCTAGCACCATCTGTAGATATGTATTTTGGAATAGAGAAATTTTCAAAGAGCTATGAGATCAACGATGATAATTCGTATAATACGGGTCTTAATATATCAATTGATGCAATTCGAAAGAATGTTCTCACCAAGGAGTTACTTTATGACATTTCAAAACCGCACAAGAAAGTAAAAAATCTATATTTTTTAAGTGGTTCTTATAATATAAATAATTATGAGTATTATGACTCAAAATCTTATATTGAACTAATTAGTATATGTAAAGATTCCTTTGATGTGGTAATAACACTCTCTAATGAAAATATTTACGATTTATACACCTCAATCTCAATTATCAAATCTGACATAAATATAATCCCTATAGAAGCACAATATGACAATATTAGAAAAATTAATAATCAAGTTGATTTTTTATTATATAAACAAAATGTGTCTCTAGATAAAAATTACATTGTTCCATTTGAATATATGAGTGGAGTTGACGTAGACCTAGATTATCTAAATGATTTATCTATATGCAAATCAGTCTCAAAGATATCATTTTCAAAAGAGAGAAGATCTATGAGAAGTTCGAAAAAATGTTTCGTTGAGAGACTAGATAAAAAACAAGAGGCAGAGTATCAAAAGCTTATAAAAGAACTTGGATATAACTAGATTATCTAAGTAGGGGGTAAAAAAAATTGGGTGTAGTAAAAACTTATCATAATTATATATTGGAAGAACAAGATGAAATAAATTTTAATTATGAGACTTATGGTAGTTCTGTGATTAATAAAGTTATTTCAGTTATACTCACAAAAAATCCATCACTCGTAGCAGATGTAAACAGTAATAAATTCTCTAAAGATGTACTGGTAAATGAAATTATTCGTGTAATTGATGACTTTGGTTACATGTCTTCTCGTGAAAAAATAATTGAGATGGTGCTAAATCATATATTTGGATACGGAATACTTCAAAAATATATAGAGGATGAAGAAATTACTGACATAGATGGAACTAGATATGATTTTTTTACTATAAAAAGAAATGGAGAAAAAATAGTTTCAGACATTAAGTTTGACTGCGAAGAAGACTTTGATCGTTACTGTAAGTTATTAGTGATAAGAGCTGGTGGAATAATTAATGAAAACGACTCACACTGTAGAGTCGCAGATGAAAATTATAAACTTAGAATTAATGTTTCTATAGCACCAAGAAATATCTCTGGTGTATCCTTAAACATAAGAAAACATAGACAAAAATCATATGACTTAGATGAGCTATTACGTGAAAATATGCTGGATGAAAAGTCATATAAAATTATAACTGAAATGATAGTTAAAAATAGTCGTATAATATTTTGTGGTAAAGGTGCAGCTGGTAAAACAACTTTACTTAGGGCGTATTTAAATAGTCTGCCTACGGATAATAGAATTTTAGTTTGTGAATCTGATCCAGAAATTTATCCGGAAAATAAAAACATAATAGTGCAGAGGATTCGAAAGAAAAACTATGGTGGAAAAGCTGTAACATTAAATGATCTAATGAAAGATGGGCTGACGATGTCTCTTGATGGATACTGCATAGGTGAGATTGTAGGTGGTGAAGCATGGGAGTTTATAAAGGCAGGTTACACAGATCATAGTATATATGGAACTATTCATAGTATAGGAGCAAAGGATACTATAAATAGATTATTAATGCTTATGGAAGAAAACTTAAACTCTTATAAAGAGGAAACCTTGAAAGAAATTATATCGAGAAGTATAGATTACATAGTTTATCTTAGAAACTTTCAAGTTGCTGAGATCTGTATAATAAATGGTTTTGATGAAGAAAAAAAATGTGTAATTATTGAGGAACTTTATAATAAAAAATTGGCAAACTAGGCTGATTGATAACTATATGTGAGGAGGTGTTTTATGTTGTTTTTTTATAGTTCCTATCAAGGACTTGAATACTTTAAATTGAAGGCGTGTATATTTTCTGTATTGATTATGATTGGTTTCTATATGTTTATGATAAGTGTTATTGAAAAAAAAAAATATAATCATATCGGTAATGAAAATGGGAAAAATATATCTGCAGATAGTATAAAAATTAGCAGTTTTAAAGTTAAAAGAAATTTAATTTCTGAACTTGAAAATAACCTTATATATAAATCAGGCATATTTAGGCGGTTCAATTTTATAACTATAGAACTTATAATAGCACTTGCCATTAGTCTATTTGTTTTGGTTGACTATTTTATGGTCTTATCATTTGGATTTAAGCTGTATTCATTTATACCAGGGTTTTTAGGTTTTTTTTTACCATTTATGCTTCTTGATATGCTTAGAAAATATAATTCGCAAAATTCTAGAGTTTTACTCGTAAATTTTGTATCTAGCATATATAGATGGTCAAATGTAAAAGAAGATATTGTTTTTTGTTTTGAAAAAACACTTCATATGGGTGTTGGTAAACCAATTGATAATTACATACATGAATTTTTAGTGCAAGTTAATGGTGGACTTAGCATAGTTAAGGCCTTAGACATATTTAGTGAGAGGGTTGATAATGAGTTTTTTAGAACATTTATTATCAATATTAAGCATTCAGTTAAGTGTAAGGGTGATTTAGTCAAGCTACTTGGAAATTTAGAGAAGGAAGCCTATAAAATTGAAGAAGAATTTGATAGGAGAAAGATATCACTTTTTAAGGATAAGCTAATGCTTTATGGGGTGATGTTCTTAGTTATATTTGTTTTTTATTTTCAACTAAAAACAAATATGCGAGTCGCAAGTTTTTATCTAAGTAGTACAGTTGGCAGTATTTTATTAACCTTATATTCAGTACTATTTATACTAGGGGTATTCATATCATTAGATTTAAATAAAGTAGAGTATTAGAAAATAAGTTTGAAGTGGAGGTTGTCTTGTATAAAAATTATTATATTTTGATAGAAGTTCTAATTATAGATATAGTATTTTTAATTTTAGTACATAGGTATTTGAAGTTTTATAAACTGGAAAAACTAGTTGATAAGAAAAGAAATAAAGCATTTGATTATATGAAGTCAAAGCCAAGTTTAAATTTAGAAAATAATATATACAATTTTTTCAAAAGACGGATTAAGTCAGATAGATTAGCATTTGAATGCGAAAAAGATTTTAAAAATTATATTATATTTCAGTATGTAACTCCAGTGCTAATTTTGATACTGATATTTGCAAAGCTTGGACTAAATTCATTTCCCCTTATATTAGTTCCTTTTTTATACTATGGATCAAATAGAATTAAATATAAGAAAATTAAAAGTAAACGGCATCTAAGTTTTCAAAAAAATACATATAAGATATATACCTTTATATATAACCAGCTTTCATCCGGTGTACGACCACATGATTGTGTTATGGGATTATATGATGTTATAGAAGATAAATACTTTAAAAGAACTTTAATAAATATGTCAGCTATCTACTCACAAACATCAGATATAGATTTATCGCTTGAAGAGATAGTACGTGTATATCCTGGAATTGACGCAATAATGCTATGTAGTGCAATTAAACAAGGTGTAAAGATTGGAAGTAACATGGAAACGGTTGAGAGACAAGAAAAACTAGCTTTTAATAAGTATTTTGTATATATAAAAAGTGAAACGGAAAAGATAAGATTTAAAGGATTCTTAAGCATTTCACTATTTGCATTTATTATTATACTTCTCATAAGTGTTCCGCTCTTATATGAAATGAAAGAGGCGACAAGTAAGATATTTATGAACTAGTATATTAAAGAGGAGGATAATATGATCAATTACTGCTATATTTTAGTAAGTCAAAAGATACGGGATATAAAGGGGGAATTTGGAGTTTCTATTTTGATAAATACAGCGATAGCACTTATGATTACAGCTTTTATATTACTTCCAAGTATAAAGTCTCTCGCAACTGATATGACAGAAAAAATGAATACTTGGTATACAACAAGCATAGAAACGGTCTTGTTTTCGGAGACAAAGTAATGGAATATTCTAATGTAATTACATTCGTTTTAGTACTAATGCTCATACTATTTGTATTTGTAGTGATGGTAAATTTTATAATACCATTTAAACTGAAAAGTGATTTTGATGATATATCATCCTCATATCATACATTAATTCAACTTGAAGGTGGTATATCCATTAGCGTTAGAAAACAACTTGAAAAAGAACTAGAAGATATAGGTATGAGTGATATAAATATAAGGTGTAAATCAATAGATGAAGTAAGGTATGGTGAGAGGTTTGAGTTTCATGTAAGTGCTACAGTTAACTCAAGAACACCAAATCAATATCTTGTATTTGAAAATAAAAAAGAAATATTAGCTTTTAGAAGAGTAAGTTTTTCTAAGAAACTTGTGAATTAAAAAGTAAAGTAAATATTTAATTTTATTAATGTATAAAAAAAAGTGGTGACAATATGAATAGTAAAGGAAACGGTTCAATTAGTATAATAATAATTATGATGTTTATTATACTAATTATAGTTCTGCCGATGATATCAATTGTATTCGAAAACTATTATGTAAGTATAGTATCTAGGGAGATTGTAGACGCCTCATATTCATCCATGACTTCTACCTTTGATAGCATAAATATAGCTAACTCAACAAAGTCGGAATTGAACTATGACACGGGTATTGAGAGTAGATTTAGGGAGTTCTTAAAATATAACTTAGTACTCGATGAAAGTATGCAATCTCAAAATGAAAAGTTTCAAAATTTGGAAATCGTGAATTTTTCTAATATATATAGAGGTGCAGTTGACAAAGTAAGCGGACTTACTATGAATAGGCAAACTATTCATTTGGAAATGAGGGTTAAGTTTAAGCCAATGTTTCTTATGAGTTATGCTAGTGATAAAAAGACAGTTGATATTCATTTTGATTATGAAGTACCAATTGATAACTAATTTAAGTGAGGTAAAATATGATTAAAAAAATGATTGTTGGAGGACTACTTATTATAATTGGATTTTTCCTAATATTATTTCAGTTGAGTGCAATTGATCAAATAAAAGAAAAAGATGAAATGCTTAGAGTATATACACTAGCCAAAGACCTTAAGTATGGTGATGACTTAAATAAAGATGATCTAGATGAAATTTATATAAGAAAAACAGATAATAAAGCGGAGTATATTAGCAGTATTGATGATAAAAAATATTATATTATAAACGTTAAAAAGAAAGATTCTATTCTTTTAAAAAGCGATATATCTATTGAAAAGCCCGTTGACAAATTACTTGCAGGTGATAACTATAATATAGTAACACTTGGACTTGGTATTGAAGAGGCAAATGCGTGGAATTTTAAAGAGTTTGACGAGGTTGATTTGTATTTTGTGTCGAATTTTCCAGATAAAGAAAATTTTATATATGAAAATGTAATCATATATAAAATAGTAAGTTCAGAAATTTTTAGTGATGATTACTCTAATATTAAAACACCACAGTATGTAAGTTTACTTGTTCCAAAAGAAAAATCGTATGAAATACTATCGAATAAAAGATATGGGCGGTTTGAAATAATCTTAAATTAATTTGTTATAGATACAAATTTAATAAGTGTTTTGCTTTGAAATAGTCACAAAATTTGTTATAATTTAGAAGGAATTGGGAGTTTAATTAATAATAATTATTATGACCGTTTTGGAGGCTAGATTTTGGATTATAAAAAAATAGAGAATAAAGAATTTTTAGATGAAATTAATAAATTGAATAATGAAATTTACAAATTGAAAATGGAGTCAAAAGACGAAAGTTTGCTACTATCTATATTAAATTGTCTTCCAGATAATGTTGTTATGCTAGATAATAATTTGAAAATAATATGGGCAAATAGTGTAGCTATGAAAAACAATTCTGTAATTATTGGAAATCATTGTTACTTTGAATATCAAGAAAATGATAGACCATGTAGAGATTGTCCTTGCCTACTTGCAATCAAAAGTGGAAATGTTGAAAAAAGTGTAGTAAAACTTAGGACAGAAGATGATTCTGACATGTACTGGGAAGTGTACGGCATACCTCTTAAAGATGATAGCCAAAATGTTACTGGTGTTGTTGAGGTTAGTCGCGATGTAACTGATAGAATTATATCAGAGAAGAAGTTAAAGGAAAACTCAGAAGCAATAGAAAAGTCGAAAAATGATGCAGATGTTGCAAATAGAGCAAAAACAAACTTTTTAGCCAATACGTCTCATGAAATTAGAACACCTATGAATGGAATTATGGGCATGGTTCAGCTCTTAAAAACAACAAAACTTGTTGGTAGTCAAAAAGAATACGTTGAGATACTTGAAGAGTCGACGAAAAGATTATCTGATATTATCAATAATATACTAGAAATTTCGAAGATTGAAGATGGGAAACTTGAACTTACTAAAAATATAATGTCAATTCGAAGTATGCTTAATGATATTTATAGTTTTTATAGTATACAGGCTAAAAACAATAATATAAAGTTTTTCCTTGAAGTAGAAGATAGTATACCACAGAAACTTATTGGTGATTCTTATAGAATAAATCAAATGATTTTGAATATAGTGGATAACTCATTTAAGTTCACTAAAAGTGGATATGTTAAAATGAAAGTTTCTGAACTTTCTAGATCTGATAGAGACTGTAATCTTAGAATAACTGTAGAAGATAGTGGTATAGGAGTTCCTGACTCTAAAAAAGAATATATATTTGAGAGGTTTAATCAAGTTGATAGTTCACTTACACGTGAATATGGTGGAACTGGTCTTGGACTTGCTATATCTAAGCAACTTGTAGAACTCATGGGTGGTTCCATTAGCTTGGAATCCAAAACTAACATAGGTACAACTATAAATATGTCGTTAAAATTAGGGTATGTTGAGGCAACGCAAGTAGAGAAACATGATATTGATAGTGGAGAAGCAGTAGGTAATAAAGATAAAAAAATTCTTATAGTAGAAGATGAAATTGTGGGTCGAGTGACTCTTAAGCTAATGCTTAAAGATAAATACACTATTATATTTGCTAAAAATGGTAAAGAAGGTGTAGATATGTTTGCTCGCCATAGTCCAGATCTTGTACTTATGGATATAATGATGCCAGTTATGAACGGTTTTGAAGCATTTGATAAAATAGAACGAATAAATACTAGAGAGGTTCCTATTATAGCTTGTACTGCAAAAGTTATAGATACTGAGAAAAAATATCTTGTAAGTTATGGTTTTGATGACTATTTATCAAAACCAATTGATATGGGAATTTTAAATTCAATATTAAGAAATTATTTAGGATAATAAACTATAGAACTAGCCACTTAGTAAATGACCAATTCATATACTAAGTGGCTAGTTCTATTATAGGGTGTAAAAGTATTGAAATTCTGATAGGAAATTAAAAATAATAAAAGCAAATGAAAAACGTTATCATTTAACTTGACTTGCACCTCTAATTATAATAAAATGATAATTGAGAAAGATTATCAAAATCATGTATTAGATATATTCGTTGCGATTTTGATAAAGTAACTTAGATGATTAAAAATATATAAGGCGGTGAAGCTATGAATGCACTATTAATTGGAGCAGATAGACTAGGTAAAATTCCGGCACTATTAAACGAAAAAGGAATTGATGAATTTACACATTGGGATGGAAGAAAAAAGGGCATGAGAAATATGACTGTTCCAAGTAACATAGATATGATTATAGTATTCATCGATTTTATAGAACATAGACTTACAGAGAAGATAAAAGAAGTTGCAAAAGAAGAATCAATTCCCTGTATTTTCTCGAGACGGGCCGTATCCGATCTCAGTACAAAACTTGATACATGCATATCTTGTGGTAGATGTGATTTAAGTAAATCAAAACATTAATAAATATAGAACACTTAAAATCCTTTTGATGAATTCAAGAGGATTTTTTTAGTATATATATGATAGAATATATTTAATAATAATATCGTGCACAAAGTGTACATTAAAGAGAAATGGGAGAATTAATATGGCAACTTATAGATTAATTGCAACTGCAGCATTCGGTATTGAAGGTATAGTTGGAAAAGAAGTAAAATCACTTGGGTTTGAAAATGTATCTGTAGAAAATGGCAGAGTTTTATTTGACGCTGATGAATATGGTCTAATAAAGGCAAATTTATGGTTAAGAACAGCAGATAGAGTTTTTATGATGTTAAAGGAATTTAAAGCAACTTCATTTGAAGAATTATTTCAAGGTGTAAAGAGTATACCTTGGGAAAATTATATTCCTGAAGATGGTGAATTTCCAGTAAATGCCAAGAGTATAAACAGTAAACTATTTAGTTTATCTGATTGTCAGGCTATTGCAAAAAAATCAGTTGTAAATCGATTGAGTGATCACTATGGTATTGAGTGGTTTGATGAAACCGGAGCAAAGTTTCCAATTTTAGTAGCAATTCTTAAAGATGTAGTTACTATCAGCATTGATACTAGTGGTGTTGGGCTTCACAAAAGAGGTTATAGAGAGAATGCTAACGCAGCTCCTCTAAAAGAGACTCTTGCTGCAGCGCTTCTTAAATCTGCAAACTGGCATTCTAAAATTGCTTTAATGGATCCAATGTGTGGTACTGGAACTATTGGGATTGAAGCAGCTATGATGGCTAGAAATATAGCTCCAGGACTTAGTAGGAAATTCATATCTGAAGATTGGGCCTTTATTCCAAAAGACATGTGGAAAGAGGAGAGAGTTAAGGCTTACTCTGCAATCGATTACGATGTAGAAGTTAGAATAGAGTGTTATGATATAGATGCAAAATCAATTGATATAGCTAAAGAAAATGCTGAAAAAGCTGGAGTTGAAGAAGATATAGTATTTGGTGTTAGAGATGCTAAAGATATTAAAAGCGATCACTTATACGGCTTTATTGTAAGTAACCCTCCTTATGGCGAGCGACTTGGAGAGAAGGAAGAAGTTGAAGCGATGTATAGTATGATGGGTGAGAGTTTTGGACGATTAAAAACTTGGTCTAAGTTTATACTTACATCACATGAAGAGTTTGAAAAAAACTATGGTAAAAAAGCTTCTAAGAATAGAAAATTATATAATGGTAAGATTAAGTGTTACTTATATCAATATTTGGGGCAAAAACCACCTAAAACTGCGAGGTAACTTATGAGCAGACAAATGGAAAGTTTTTACAAATATCAAAACTTCCATTTTAAATGTGTGGATTTTATGAGGATATATTCTCAAGTATGCAAGATATGGTAAGAGTGATTGATAAAAAGGGTCTTGTTGTATATCAAAACGCTCCTATGTTTAATGAGGCGGGCAGTTATATAGGCGAAAAATACCAATTGTGGAAATTGAGTGTCTATAAAAGATTAAGTCAAAAGCAAATAGGGTGAGTAAATGAATAAAAAAATTATGAATTCTATAGAAAAAAAAGATGTAATAAGCTTTGTTGGTGGTGGTGGTAAAACAACCATTATGTTTAATATCGCATTTGCTGCTGCAAAACTTGGACTAAAAGTTTTAGTAAGTACAACAACTAAAATATTTATTCCTGAGAAACAAAATTATGAAAAAATTGTTCTACGTGAAACAATTCATGGCGAAACTATTGGCACGCATTCTGGTATTACAGTGTTTGGCGGTCATATAAATAAGGGGAAAATAATAGCTACTAGTGAAAAAGAACTTGAAAATTATATTGAATCTCAAAATTTCGACTTAGTTCTAATTGAAGCTGATGGCTCTAGAAGAAAGTCTCTTAAAGCGTATAAAGACCATGAACCTGTTGTACCTGTATTTTCCAACAAAGTATTTGCAGTGATTTCACTTGACTCTATAGGTGTAATTATAGATGAGAGATATGTATATAATGCTAAAAAAATATCAAGTATACTTTCTAAAAACGATGGAGACACTATTACAAAGGAAGATATAGTGAGTCTAATAAATTCAAAATATGGTCTCTTTAAAGGGTTCGCCTCTAAAGAGAAATATCTTGTTTTAACCAAGTGTGTAAATAAAGAAAGAAAAGATCAATTTGAATTCATTAAAGATAAACTTAGGGGTTTAGATGATAGTCTTAAAGTATATATGAACTATTAAGTGTGTTTTTATAAAATGATAATAAGGTGTTATTAAATAATGATAGGATGATTTTTATGTTAGCAGTTATTATGTGCTCGGGCCTTTCTAAAAGAATGGGTCAAAACAAACTTCTTATGACTCTGAGTGGTAAAATTATAGTTGAATATGTAATAGAAAATGTTATTAAGAGTGATTTTGATGAGGTTATTATGATTTATGGTGATGATAAGTTGAAAAACATCGCTGATAAATACGATATACAAGCAATTCATAACCCACTTAGAGAAAAAGGGCAGAGTGAAGCCATAAAACTTGCAGTTAGAAATGCTGGAATCCATAGTGGAATATCATTTTTTATGGGGGATCAACCTTTACTTAGAACAGAAACGATAAATCTATTACTAAATGAGTTTTGTAAAACGAAAAAAAATATAATTATGCCGACTTATAATGGCGTAGTGGGTGCACCTGTCATATTTCCATTAAGTTTAAGTGAAGAGTTTCTTAAATTAGAAGGAGATGTAGGTGGAAAAGCCGTAATTAATAGTAATGTAGAATTAATAAGTAAAATTGAAATAAAAGATGTACGTGAGAGTATGGATATTGATAATAAAGAAGATCTTGAGAAACTTGAAAAAGTACTAGGCTAGTAAAATAACTAAATATTTGTGGGTGAAAAAAGTTGAGTGAAGCAAATCAGACAAAAAGAAAAAAATCAGAAAAAAAATCAGGAAAAAGAAGAAGACATATTAAGATAAATAAAGTATCTTTATTTATTTTAATTATAAGTGTGATTTTTATATTTAACTTTGACCTTGTGGGTAGGAGTCTTAGAAGTTCTATTAGCTTTGGAAATGTTAAAATTGAAAATACATACTCATATGAATTTAAATCCAATTTGGATTATAAGAGTGCAACTATAGTTAACTCAACAAGTGATTATACTATAGTAAAAGATGAAGACACCTTGTATTTTTATGATTTAAATATGGAGATGAAGTGGAAAAAGGAAATAAATGCAAGCGAAGTTATAATTAAATCAAGCGGTGACTTGATTATTGTAGCAAATAGACTTGCTGGTGATGTGTTTACAATCAATAAAAAGGGTGAAATTCTGGGAAAGCAGTTATCTATGGGAAAAATTGAAGATGTTATTGTTTCAGAGAGCGATAAATTCCTTGTTTACTTTGAAGAAAACGGATTGGCAAAAGTTTTAAACAAAACGGCAGCTACAGAGAGTGAAATTTTAGTTCCAGGATATAATGTGACGAGCCTTGATATATCCTCAAAAGATGATGTGATCGCTATTAGCTTATATAAAGTTGAAAATGAAACGGTCTTCTCAAGCATAATGACTTATTCTATGGATGGAAACCTTACTGGAATAATGAATAAAGAGGATCAGATAATATATGAACTTGAGATAGTAAGTGATTCCATAGTTGTTGTTACTGATAAAGGCATAAGTAGATATAGTTTTGCAAATGAACCTCTATTTGAAGATTATTTATTTGAGCGAGAACTTAGTAGTTTTTCTATAGATAAATTAGGTAATGTAGTCGTTAATCTAATTATAGAAGCGAAAGATATAGCGGATACTAGAAGTGATAATGTCCTAATTATAGTTGATACACTAGGTAAGGTAGTTCTTGATTTAGAGATTGATAACACAATTCAAAAAATGACGAAATACGGTTCGAGAACAGGCTACTTTGCAGATGGAAAACTATATATTTTAGACGAATTAGGAGCAGTTTTAGGTATACAACTTATAAAGGAAAATCCAAGCTCAATATCTTGGATTGATGATAGCAAGATAGGTATACTTTATAATGATAGCTATGATTTATTTGATTTAAAATAATAAGGGGATGGGTAAATGTTTAACTGGGTAGATGTAGTAATAGCAATAATACTTATATACAGTCTATTTAGGGGATTTACTGAAGGTTTTATAAGATCGGTTGCAGGAATTATTGGATACATAATCAGTGGATTACTGGCAAAAATGTACTATAAATCAACTGCAATATATATAGCTCAGGAGTACATGTGGTTTGGCGATATAAAGCTTAGTATATCAAAACATATCAAATCAAGCTTTGCTTTAAATCCAAATGCAGGATCTATAGATTCAGGAAAAATTGATCCTGAGATTCTAAATAGTTTAAATCTTCCTTCAAATCTTAAGGGAGAAGTGGTTAATTTCTTTACGGAGTTTACAAGTATGAGTACAGGTGGAAATGCTGTAGATAGATTTGCAGATTACTTCTCAAGTTTTATACTTAATGGTATAGCATTTTTGCTTATATTTTTAGTTTGTATAATTGCCATAAAAATGTTATCAATATTGCTTGATACCTTTGTAAAACTTCCAGTGTTAAAACAAGTTAATCAACTAAGTGGAATAATATTTGGTGGTATAAAAGGTTGTTTAATAGTGTATTTAATTATGACGATTGTAATATTTACGACTCCAATCGTTTCAAATACAAGAGTTATAGAAAGTATACAGTTATCAACTCTTGGCAGTTTCTTTTATAACTATAATATTTTCTTATTTATAATCGATAATATTGTAGCTGGAGATTTTAAAAATCTAATATTAGGATAGGATATTATTATTTTTTTTGGTTAAAATGAAAAATGGATTCAAAAAAATTATAACATAGAGGAATGTATCGATGATAAAATCTAATAGTTATGAGTTTAATCATAATAAGCTACTAGAACAAAACATAGTGTTTAAGGAGGTAAAACCAGTGAAAATTGAAGTTGACGCACGTGGACTTGATTGTCCAAAGCCTGTTATACAAACGAAAAAAGCAATTGAATCTGCAGGAGTAAAAAATGTACTTGCTATAGTAGATAACAAAACAGCTAAAGAAAATATTTCTAAATTAGCGACTAGTCTAAACTGTAATTTTACAGTTGAAGAAATAGGAGCAGACTTTTATATAGAGATATATAAAGGTGAAATTTTAAGTAAAGAAATAATGCCAGAAAAAAAACCATCAATTCATGAAATTGTTATAGTTGTAGGAAAAGATAAACTTGGTGATGGCAATGATGAACTTGGAGAAGTTCTTATGAATGGTTACTTTTACACATTAACTGAAGTTCAGCCTTATCCAAAAGCTATTTTATTTCTAAATAGTGGGGTTAATTTGACTATAGAAGGTTCAAAGGTACTTGAACATTTAAGAATACTTGAATCCCTTGGTGTTGAGATACTATCTTGTGGAACTTGTCTTGACTATTATATGGCCAAAGATAAATTAGCTGTTGGTGGCGTTAGCAATATGTTCACAATAGTAGAACATATGAATAAAGCAAAAAATACAATTAGAATATAGGTGTAAATATGTTAGCAAGAGAATTTTATGTAGTAACCTTTGATTCAACTCATAAGGCAATTAAAACAGAAAAAATAACTAAAGAAAAATTAGATGTAGAATTAATTCCAACTCCACGTGAAATATCTGCAAGTTGTGGATTATCGCTTAAATTTAAAGAAGAAGAAATTGATCAATTGATGGAACTACTAAGGGAAACAGATAAAGATGGCATGGTTATATATCATATTAAGAGAGTTACAGAGGGCAAATTAGTTACACAGATTGGATGGAGGTAGTTAATAGATGGATTTACAAGTTAAAGATATTATAGAAACTAAAAAATCACATCCCTGTGGAAATTCGGAGTTTGAAGTTATGAGAACTGGTATGGATTTTAGAATCAAATGTTTAAAGTGTGAGAAACAGATATGGATAACTAGACAGAATCTTGAAAAGCGAATTAAAAAAATTGTTCGTGGTGAAGAGATAATACCAAAGTAGAAATCAAATGCATTACAAAATAGTTTTTATAAATATGATAAAAACTATTGCATGTATATGTAACAAGTGATATGATTTAAAAGTTAGAGTGTGCTTTTGCACATGAAAACCTTTCTGCTCTATAAAAGTTATAGAGCCAAATTATTAGACCATAGGGAGGTGTAATTATAATGAGAAATTACGAAACTATTTTTGTTTTAAGACCTAATCTAGAAGAGGAAAAAAGAAACTCGCTGATTGAAAAATTTACGGGAATCATTTCTACTGCTGGCGAGATCAAGAAGGTAGACGAGTGGGGTACTAGAAAATTAGCTTATGAGATTGAAAAGTTAAAAGAAGGTTACTACGTACACGTTAACTTCATGGCTCCAACAGACTTACCAAAAGAATTAGAAAGAAATTTCAGAATTGCTGATGATGTAATTAGATATATCGTTATCAATTTAGAAGATAAGTAATATAATCTTGATAATTTTGAAAGGTGGGATTTGTTATGAATAGCGTTGTTTTAATAGGTAGGCTAGTTAGAGACCCAGAATTAAGATTTGTAGCAGGAAGCGGTCGTGCAGTTGCTAATTTTACATTAGCAGTTGATAAGAATCTCTCTCGTGAAAAAAAGAAAGAGTTCGAAGACAAGGGACAGGCTACAGCAGATTTTATTCGTATAGTGGTTTGGGGCAAGCAGGCTGAAAACTCGGCGAACTATCTTTCTAAAGGTAGACTTGTTGCAGTAAATGGATCGATTACTACGAGTAGCTATAAGAACAATAGTGGAGAGACTAGATACTCTACAGATGTTTTAGCTAATAATGTTCAGTTCCTTGAGTGGGGAGATAAAAAACCTAGTGCTAAAGCTGAAGATGGCTTTAATTACGGTGCTGGCGTTGAAGATTTCCAAGCAATTGAGGATGACGAAGACATTCCATTCTAGAATGAAGGAGGGAAACAAACATGGCTGGTGGATTTAAAAGAAGAAAGAAAAGAAAAGGTTGTTCTTTCTGTCAAGAAAAAGCAACTTCTATAGATTACAAAGATACCAAAAAGTTACAAAGATACTTAACTGAAAGAGGTAAGATTTTACCTAGAAGAGTAACTGGTAACTGTGCAAAGCATCAAAGAGCTCTTACTCAAGCGATTAAGAGATCAAGAATCATCGCTTTATTACCATTCGTAACAGAGCAGTAATATTTGATTATGATTATTAAGAGGTTTTTTAAGTGATATTTCACATAAGAGGCCTCTTTTTTGTTTATATAATAACTATTTATCAAAGTTTCATTAATTATGCAAATTCAAATTAAATATAGTATAATATGTATTAAGGCTATAATAAATTTTAGCAAGTTGGCTAAGATTAAGGAGTGAAATAATTGAATATTGAAATGAAAAATAAAGCTATAAGTGAGACTTCTATACTATCAGCGTTGGTTGCTATATTATATGTAGTTTCAACATATATGCCATTTTTGCCTATGGTTTCTTTTTTGTCAGCAATTCCATTTGCCTACATTGGAATAAAACATGGTGAAAAGTATTTTGCTAGCATGTTATTTGTAACTATGCTTATAGTATTTATCTTAAGTGGAATGCTAAGTGCTGGAGCTCTACTACTACTTGGTGGAGTTAGTGGATTTACACTTATGACTTTAATAAAGTTAAAAAAATCTAGAAGTATATCAACAGCAGGTCTTGTGCTTGCATTTATTATTAGTTACTCACTAATATTTGTCTTATTTCAATATGTGTATTCAATTAATATAATTGAGGCATTTGAAATATCAGCGCTTTCTATGAGAGATAATATGATACTTTCAGTAGAAAATCTAAACCTAGCTAGTGGCAGTCTTGAAATGGATAATTTGAAACAATTTTACACAGATCAGTTCGAAGTAATTATATTTACAGTAAAAACAATTTTACCGTACCTAATAGTATTTTATAGTACATTATCAGCTGTATTGCTTATGGCAGTTACATATTATGTGTTTGGAAGAGCTGGTGTAGAGTTACCTAAGAGTGAAAAATACAGTGTGTTTAGATATGAACCTCATATACTTTGGGGGACAACAATAATTGCAATACTATCTTATATCACTATAAATATAAAATTTGTAAATTCTATAACAATGGCCTATAATTTATTCTTTATTGTACAATTATTGTTTGCCGTTCAAGGGCTTTCAATTGTAATATTCCTAATGGAAAAACGGAAATTATCAAAAACGTCAAAAGTATTATTTTTGCTACTATTATTTTTCCTTAGACCAATGATGATATTAGCAGTACTAGGATGGGTAGACGCAATCTTCAACTTTAGAAGAATTGGCGTGAATGTTGAATCATAGAGGTGATAAAATGACAAACAGTAAGTTTTCTAAGTTATTAACACCAGATAGTAGAATTTATCTTTGGATTGTAGCTTTACTTGTGCTTATTATCTTTTACTATAATATTATTATAGGTGCTATTGGAATACTGATTCTAGTTTATTTACAATTTTATAACTGGAGATCCAGCAAACAAAGAAGTAAAAAATGGCAAATGTACATAGAAAATCTAAGCAGTGATATAGATTCAGCTGCTAAATACGCAATATTGAATCTTCCTTTACCACTTACTCTAATTGATTTTGATGGTAGAGTATCTTGGTATAACTCAAAGTTTAATGATGTCATTGATGCTAAAGATATCCTGGGTGAAAATATAGAAGCTTTGATTCCTTACCTAGATACTGAAAAAATTATAGACGGAGAAGATCAAAAGGGGATTAAAGTAGGAGATAGATACTACGATGTTCTTAATAATATAGTAAAGATTCAAGAAAATAAAGAATCTAGATATATTATAATGCTTTACTGGTTAGATATTACTGATTACAATACACTTAGAGATTCATGTGAAGAAGAAAAACCAGTGATCGCGCTTATTCAAGTCGATAATTATGATGATGTAATGAACGAAACTAAAGAAGACAAAAGACCATTTCTTAAGTCAGAAATAGATAGTAAGATAACGCTATGGGCTTCTAGAATGAATGGTCTAATTAAAAAATACGAAGATGATAAATATCTTGTTATATTTGAAAGTAGGTATATACAGAATCTTGAGGCAAAGAAATTTTCTATACTAGACGATATACGTGAAATTGATGCTGGAAATAAAATTCCAGTAACACTTTCAATAGGTGTTGGATTAAATGGTAAGAATTTTTCAAAAATCGAAGAATATGCTTATTCATCTCTTGAATTATCTCTTGGCCGTGGTGGAGATCAGGCTGTTGTAAGAAAAGATGGGAATTTTGAGTTTTATGGTGGAAAAACTAAAGCTGTTGAAAAGAGAAATAGGGTAAAAGCAAGAATTATAGCTCATGCTTTTAAGCCCCTAATAGATGATAGCAACAAGGTGCTAATTATGGGACACAAATTTCCGGATATGGACTGTTATGGATCTGCAATCGGTGTTTATAGAGCAGTACTTAATAGGGGTAAAGAGCCTTATATTGTCTTAAACACGGTTACTGAACCTATCAAAAATATACATGCATTATTTAAAGATAATGACGAGTATAATTTCATCAGTTCGGAAGAAGCGATTGAAATTGCAGAGGATGACGATAAAGTAATGCTTGTTGTTGTTGATACTCATAGACCTTCGTCTACAGAGTGCCCAGAATTACTAGAAATATGCGAGAGAGTAGTTCTTATGGACCATCATAGAATGGGTACGGATTTTATAGAAAATCCAGTACTTAGATATCTTGAGCCATATGCATCATCAACTAGTGAACTAGTTACTGAGATACTTCAATATATGGGAAGTAAAATGCATCTAGAAAAAGTTGAGGCAGAAGCGCTTCTAGCAGGTATTTTAGTTGATACTAAAAACTTTACATTTAAAACAGGAGTAAGAACTTTTGAAGCAGCGTCACTTTTAAGAAGATTTGGGGCAGATACAACTGTTGTAAAACAATTATTCCAAGATGATTTAAGTACCTTTATAGCAAAATCCAATGTAGTTAGAAATGCTAAAATATACAGCAATGAAGTTGCTATATCAGTATGTGAGACTGATATACTAAACGCTCAATTAGTTGCAGCTCAAGGTGCAGATGATCTATTAAATATACGTGGTATAACAACTTCATTTGTATTAATTCGTGAAGATGATACCATATATATAAGCGGTAGATCTCTAGGTGAAACCAATGTTCAAGTTATATTAGAAAAGATTGGTGGCGGTGGTCACTTATCTATCGCAGGTGCTCAATTTAAGAATATACCAATGGAAGAAGCAAAAGAAAAACTACTAAAAGTAATAGATGAGTATTTTGAGGAGGGCGAAAAAAAATGAAAGTAATTTTACTAAAAGACATTAAAGGAACAGGAAAAAAAGGTGACATATTAAATGCAAGCGACGGTCACGCAAGAAATTACCTTCTTCCTAGAGGATTAGCTAAATTAGCAACAGACTCAAGTGTAAAAGAATTAAAACATCAACAAGATTCAGCAGATAAGCGTCTTCAAGAGGAAATAGATGAAGCGCAGGCACTTGCTGATAAAATAAGTGAAATTGAAATTAAGATAATAAGCAAAGCTGGAAAAGGCGGAAAGTTATTTGGTTCAATCACAAATAAGGATATAGCAGAGCTTTTAGAAAAAGACCACGGAATTAAAATTGAAAAAAAGAAAATTTCAATGGATACTATAAAGGTGTTAGGTTCTGTCTATGCAGAAGTTAAGGTTTATACAGGTATAGTTGGAAAAATGAAAGTTATGGTTGTAGAAGCTGAGTAATACTAGTTAAGGCGTCTCTTATGAGGCGCTTTTTTACGTTTTTGAAAGTCTAATTATATTTGTAGCAGTTATGCTATGTGAGTTTAAAATCTTATTGAGATTAAAGATCATTACTGGGGTATAAAATTAAAAAAGAATCTTTAAAGTCAGGAGGATATAGATGATAAATAAACTAATAGAGAATATCTCCAAAGTTATAGTTGGTAAAAATGAAGAAACAAAGAAAATATTAGCTGCTTTTATTAGTGGTGGGCATGTTCTGATAGAAGATATACCAGGAGTAGGTAAAACGTCTTTGTCTAAATCAATTGCAAGTAGTATAGATTTAAAGTATTCAAGAATTCAATTTACACCAGATATTATGCCATTTGATGTTATTGGTATATCCATATATTCTACTAGCAGTGATGATTTTATTTTTAAGCCTGGTGCTGTTTTTAGTAATATACTTCTAGCCGATGAAATTAATAGAGCGTCACCTAAAACACAATCAAGTTTACTTGAAGCAATGGGTGAAGCTCAAATAACTGTAGATGATAAAAAATATGAACTTGATAAGCCCTTCTTTGTTATAGCAACTCAAAATCCTAGTGATTACGAAGGGACATTTCCACTTCCAGAAGCGCAACTTGATAGATTTATGATAAAAGTATCACTTGGTTATCCAAGTTATGAAGATGAACTTAGACTTCTAACTAATGACAATGTTTTAGATGATGCTTCAATGCTTGATACAATATTTGAAAAAAAAGAATTACTTCATATGATGAATGAAGTTAAAGAGGTATTTATAGATAAATCGCTGTCTATGTACATACTGGATATAATAACAAAAACTAGAAGTCATAAAGACCTATCATTAGGCGCAAGTCCAAGAGCGAGTAAAAGTTTTCAGAGCATAGTTAAAGGTGTGGCTTATATAAATGATAGAAGTTATGTAATTCCAGAAGATATTATATATATAGCAAAGGATGTCTTAGCTCACCGTATAATGCTATCACCAAAAGCAAAGTACAATAATATCCTAGCATGTGAGATTATAGATGAAATTATTAGGGGGACGGATATACCAAATGTATCAATAGGAAAAAGTGATGAATAATAAAGGTACTTTTCTAATAATAATATTTATGTCTATGATCTTGTCTTTTATAACGGGCGGAAAAACTTTTTATAACACTTGGATATTTTTACTGATAATACTTGGACTAAATTACATTATAGTAAAAAAAAATATAAAAAATATAGATAGTAATTTTGTAATAAATAGAGAAATCCATATCGTTTCGCAGGAAGTAAAATTCAAATATATTCTTGTGAATAAGAGCCTAATACCAATACACATGGCAAAAGTAAATCTTATACTCTCAAAAGAATTTGGCTTTATTTCATCAGAAGTAGAAAACGTATCTTTTAGGTCAAATCAGATAATTGAATTGAAACGTTCTTTTATATGTGAAAAACGTGGATACTATGAGCTTGGAAAGCTTGAAGTTGAGATAAGAGATGTATTTAGTTTATTTATAAAAAGAAAAATATTAGATAAAAGTATAAGTATAAAAGTTTATCCAAGAATAGTAGAAATAGATCATATTGATACTGGCTTAAGTGGTTTTCTAGGAAATGTAAAATCTAATAGGCCATCAATGGATGACTTTACAAATGTAAAATCAATTAGGGAATATAATATTTTTGATAATCCGAGAAACATTCATTTTAAACTAAGTGCAAAGGGTGATAAAACATATATAAAAGAATATTATGATTCTAATTACCTTGATATTATTATTATTGTGGATGGATTTTCAAGTGAAAATAGCAAAAATGAAAGCGAGGAAATGTGCGTAAGTATATCATTATCAATAGCAAAGTATGTTTTAGATAAGGCTGGTGAAGTTCAATATATTTTAAATAGCAAGTCAAATTTAAATACAAAGTTAACTAGTATTAGTGATTTTTCCAATCTGCTTGAAAAACTTGTAACAAGCAAATTTGATGGAGATAAATGCTTAGATTATTTCCTAGGTAATATTTCGCGAAATATTCGGAAAAATTCAGATTTTATTATAGTTACACGATATATAGATGAACTTATAGTTGAGAAGATTATAACTATGCAAAGTAGAGGAAGTAATGTCAGTATTTATCTCATAGACTACACTGAAATGTCAGATGTTATAGAAAGAGATAGGCAAAGCATGATTTTAAGTTTAGAGCAAAATGGAATTAGCATATACTTAGTTGGGAATTTAGATCAACTTTAGGGGTGATAATATGCTTAGAGTATATAAAACTAATTTTAAAAGTATTGCAAGCATGCTACTAATATATCCACTAACTGTAGTTTCTTTTAAGCTGTTTATATTTCCTCTTGAAATGAGGAAAACGATACTAATAATTCTACTAGTTACTACGTGTTTTAAACTAATTACAGATAATAAATATATGCCTATTTGTCTCTCTATATCAGTATATATTTATATAAGAGTGCTTATTTTGATTAAAACTCTAGCTATAGATGTTTATCTAAATGGATATGGATACTTTATAAAAGAAATGATGGTGACTATTAAGGGGCTAGGAGATCTTGGAAAGGTAGAGATAATAGAAGTTACTATTCAAAAAACATTTTTGTACACATTGTGTATCATTGTAGTTTCTATTTTATATATATTGATTAATAGCAAATTTATTGCAAAGTACTTCAGTGCATTTAACCTTATTGGTGTATTATATTTTGTGTTTGCTTGGTTTTCTTATATAGATGTTGAGATGGTTTTATTGATATATATAGTTGGTGTGATGCTTTTTAATGTAGAATATCAAAAGCTAGGACATGTTATAAGTATTTTACTTATAGGAGTTTTTCTTTTTAATACAGTGACTAGTATGATTCCATATAAGTACATTAATGAAAATATAGAAAAATTGGCACCAGAACTTCTTATTCTTAGAAGTGACTACGAGAAGCGTGAAAGTTTTTTTAATTTTGAGACTAGTATCTACTATCCAAAAGACTTAAAGCTTGGTGGAAGTGTCGTAATTGATTCAAACAGAATAATTATGACTGTAATAACAGCGGAAGATGTATTGTATCTTAGAGGACGAGTGAAAGACACTTATACTGGTTTAAGTTGGAAGAGCTCAAAGAACGATTATGAAAAGTTTGAATCATCAAAGAGGTACGGTGAGAAAAGCTTTAGGAGTGATAATCTAAAAAGTGCATTTATAAGATATGAGGATATTAGATCACTTACTATATTCTCACCAATTGGCGCTCTCGAGTACTCGCTAGATGATAGTAAACTTAGGGTTGATAGAGACTTAAGTGTATATTATAAAAGTGGATTATTTGAAGGAAGTGTAGAAGAATATAGAGTGATATTTACAGGTGTTGATACTTTAGTAGATGATTCTATAAGCTATCTAAAATTAGCAGATTCTATAACTGATAGAACAAGAACGCTTGCTCTAGATATAACAAAAGATGCAACTAGTGACCTAGAAAAAGTGATTGCTTTAAAGGAATATTTAGTAGCAAATTATCCATACAGCTTAGAGATTGATGGAGAAGGTGACTACGCGGACTTTGTAGATGATTTTCTATTTGAAGAAAGAAAGGGTTACTGCACATATTTCTCAAGTGCATTAGCAATCCTATCTCGTATAAATGGAATCATGTCAAGATATGTGGAGGGTTACATTGTGTCTCCTGATTCATATGATGGAGGTAAGTATCTTGTGACTGAAGATAAAGCTCACGCATGGACTGAAGTATATATAGAAGGTTCGGGATGGATTGTAGTGGAATCTACACCTATATATGATTTTGACCAAGGTGAAATTGCAGCTATAAAAATTGAAAAACAGGAACTAGTAAAAAACGAAGTTAATACTTTAGTAGGGGATGAAAATGATATAGCCATAGACGTAAAAAGTGAGAATAATATAAAATATTATAAAAATTCACATATATTTATTTTGTTTATGATAGTTATAGTAGTTTTTATAACAATTATAGGACGACGTAAATATAAAAATCTAAAGCTATCAAATAGTCAAAAGTCGCTTATGTATATATATAAGATAGATTATATGCTCACTGATATTCTCAAATTGAAAAAGAATAAAACTTACACTGTATATTATAAAATGACCTTATATAATGAGATGATTGTAGAAGTATTTAACAGTGAGGAGCAGTTTCAAGGTCAAAAAAATGCTATAATAAAAGATGTTAGAGAGATACTATATAATAATAAAAACGTAAGCGATTACGACTTAATAAACTTAGAGAAGTATTTAAAATATATAAAAAAAACTTACTCTAAGTAAGTAGAAAGGATAGATTAGATGGAATTTATGGGTAAAGTGCCACCACATTCGATGGAGGCAGAGCAATCTGTGCTAGGTGCACTTATATTGGATAATGATGCAATAACTGAAGTTGTAGATGTTATTAAAGAAGATGATTTTTACAAAGAAGCTCATAAAATAATATTTGCGGGAATTACTTATTTATACAATATCAACGATCCTGTAGATATGGTTACTCTTTCTGATAGACTAATATCAGAGGATAACCTAGAAAAAATAGGCGGAATTGAGTATCTTGCAAAGCTTGCAGACGCTGGAATTGTAACTTCAAATTCAAGACATTATGCAAAAATTATAGAAGAAAAATCAATGCTAAGAAAGCTTATAAAAGCTTCTAGCGAAATAGTCGAGCACGGATATACTTCGCCAAATGCAACTGAACTACTTGACATGGCAGAAAAAAATATCTTTGATATATCGCAAAACAAAAACCGTGAGGGTTTAACACGTATAAAAGATGTGCTATATCAGGCTTATGAAAAAATAGAAGAGATGTATGGTAATGATTCGGCAATTACAGGTTTATCATCTGGCTTTATTGATTTAGATAAAAAGACTTCTGGACTTCAAAAATCAGATATGATACTTATAGCAGCTAGACCATCTATGGGGAAGACTGCCTTTGCAATAAATATATGTCAGCATATTGGAACTCACGGTGGAAGTGTTGCAATATTTTCACTGGAGATGAGTAAAGACCAGTTAGTGCAACGTATGCTTGCTGGAGAAGCGCATATTCCAATTCAGAATATACGAAATGGTGAACTAGAAGAAGGCGACTGGATTTCTCTTACTAAAGGCATGGCAACTCTTTCTGATGCTGAAATTCACATAGACGATACTCCTGCAATCACAGTTATGGAGATGAGAGCTAAGTGCAGAAAACTTAAGATGGAAAGAGGACTTGACCTTATTATGATTGACTACTTACAGCTTATGAGTGGTGGTGGAAAACAGGAGTCTAGACAGCAAGAAATCTCGACTATATCTAGATCATTAAAGGCACTTGCTAGAGAAATGGACTGTCCTGTTGTGGCACTTTCGCAGCTTTCTCGTGCGCCTGAACTAAGAGCGGATCATAGACCTATACTTTCAGACCTTAGAGAATCTGGAGCGATTGAGCAGGATGCCGATTTGGTAATGTTCTTATATAGAGATGAATACTACTTCCCTGAATCTGAGAAAAAGGGAATTGGAGAGATTATAATAGCAAAACAAAGAAATGGTGAGACTGGTGTACTTGAACTTGCTTGGATTGGAAAGTATACGAAATTCGGTGACTTAGCAAGAGAACACTAGCGCATGAAAATTATAGTGGAAAACAAAAAAGTAACACTAGTACAAATGTGTGATGTATAAATTATGTGAAATGAGGGATCAATTGATGAGTCAGAGTAGTATAAGGGTAAGAAAATTTAGACAAATTGATGCAAAAGAGATGATGAAGTGGGGAGAGCACAAAGATACAAGGTTTTTGCATTATAACTACCCTTATAAATCAAATCTAGATCATGTCTTGTGGTACAAGATGAAATCAAAATTTTTATCGCGAAGACTATTTGCAGTAGTTAAAGATGATGAAGAAATTATCGGATATATTATTTTGAAAAGAATAAATTGGTTTAAAAGAAGTGGTGAGATGGGAATTGCTATGGACGTAAATCACATGGGTAGGGGATATGGTCCTATTTGTGTTGGTCAGTTTTTAGATATTGCATTTTTAAAAATGAGATTTAAGAAAGTTTGGCTTAGAACTTCAGGCTTCAATGTAAGAGCACAGAAAACTTATGAAAAAGTAGGTTTTAAACTTATAAGAAAAGTTGAAGAAGAATTTGAAGAACAAAGTTATGCTTTTAAATTAGTTATGGATTATGATTATTTTAATATGCAAGGTTCAAAACTGTGCACGCTTTATCATTATATGGAAATAACAAGAGATGATTATTTGTCAGAGTATAAATAGTCATTTTTTCTATTACAATACATCGATAAGTTAGAAAAGTGTAAAATAAGACGAATGTTCGCATATGTACGAACATTCGAAAAATATTTCTTTGAATAATATGAAAAAAGTTGACTTGGAGTTTAAATTTTGCTACTATATGAATGTAGTAGTTCGTAAATTTGAAAGTAATCAGAAGGAATTAATTATATTTGTGTAATCAGATATTATCATAGAGGACGTTAGCAGATTAAGAGCTTGCTAATCACTTATATTTTATTTATGAAGAGGTGTTTGTATGTCAACATTAGTAATAGTTGGTGCTCAATGGGGAGACGAAGGTAAAGGTAAAGTAATTGATTATCTTGCTAAGGAAGCAGATGTTGTAGTTAGAGGACAGGGTGGAAATAACGCAGGTCATACGGTTGTTGTTGATGACAAGAAATATGCACTTCACTTAATTCCATCAGGTATTTTATACGAAGATACATTAAATGTAATTGGCAATGGTGTAGTATTTGATCCAGAAGGATTTTTAGATGAAATTGATGGATTGGTTAAAGATGGTGTTAAAGTTAATAACATTAAAATAAGTGATAGAGCCCACGTTATTTTTCCTTATCATAAAGAAATTGATAGATTATCTGAAGAAGCTCGTGGTGATGATAAAATTGGAACAACTAAAAAAGGAATTGGACCTTGTTACATGGATAAGGTTGAGAGAACTGGACTTAGAGTATGTGATTTAATAGATGAGAATCTATTTGAAGATAAACTTAGAGCTCAAATGATTAGAAAAAATGCTATCATAACAAAGTTATATGGAGCTGAGCCTCAGTCATTTGAAGAGACTTTTAAAAATTACGTAGAGTATGCTAATAGAATTAGACCTTTTGTTGCTGATACTGGACTTATGGTTTATGAAGCAGTAGAAGCAGGGAAGAAAGTTCTTCTTGAGGGAGCTCAAGGAACAATGCTTGATATTGATTTAGGTACTTATCCATATGTAACTAGTTCTCACCCTATCTCTGGTGGATTTTCTATTGGAGCTGGAATTGGACCAAATACAATCGAAGAAGTACTTGGAATCTGTAAGGCATATACTACTAGAGTTGGTGCTGGACCATTTGTTACAGAACTTGATAATGAAATAGGAAATAAAATTAGAACTCAAGGTAATGAGTTTGGAACAACTACTGGCCGCGCTAGAAGATGCGGTTGGTTAGATGCTGTAGTACTTAAGTATTCTAAGAGAGTTAATGGTATGACTTCTATAGCTATGATGTTGCTTGACGTTTTAACAGGATTTGAAGAAATTAAAATTTGTGTTGGATACAAGTATGGAGATGAAGTTTTAACTGAGTATCCTGCTAGTTTATCAATTCTTGAGCAGTGTGAGCCAGTTTATGAGACACTTGAGGGATGGAATGATGATCTTACTGAAATTACTACATATCAAGGACTTCCTGAGAACGCTAGAAAGTATGTAGAGAGAGTTGAGCAGCTAATTGGTATACCGGCTAAGATTGTTTCAATTGGACCAAAGAGAAGCCAAACTATCATTCGTGATAGTATATTTAGAAACTAATATATATTTTGAACCTAAGTTATTATGTGGCACACAAAAGATAGACTATGTAGCCTAGCAGTTAAATCAGCTAGGCTATTTTTATGTTTAAGAAATATTATGATATGTGTATCTTAACAAATTAGAACTAGCATTTAATCAAAACTAGAACTAGCTAAAACAGCTAATTTGCTTACGAAAATGTAAATGTTTACTTGCTAGAATAAGCTATCAAAACTAAAAAAAATATTATATAATTATATGTAGAGATTGTTAAAACACAGTTGTTTTCGACTACTGCGTTTTAAATATTTATATGCAAGGTGTTAAAGGGGGAAGAAGGGAAACTTAGGTTTCCTTTTTTCATGTACAGATTATAGCATCCAAGCAAAAAAAATTGATAGAGCCATTGCTTAAAAGCAATAGCTCTAAAAAAATGTCTGACTTTCATATAAAAAAAACTAAGGTCTCTCCCATCTTACATCAGGCCCGTAAAAGTTAAGCATATTGTACTGGCCAAATACTCTTGAAGATATGCGCTCGCTATAACTTTCTTGAACCTGAATAGGCGATAAATTTGTAGATATAATAGTACTTTTTCTAGCATTTAATCTCGAATTTATAACATTAAACAATTCAGATGAAGAAAATGAATTTATCATCTCTGTACCTAAGTCATCTATAATTAGAAGATCACTCTCAAATAGCAAATTATATTGAAGTTTATAATATTCTTTGTCATCAACATCTTTGTTAAATCGGTTAACTTCAAGTATTTCAAGAATTTTAAAGGCCGAATGATAAACTACAATCTCTCCTTTATCAAGTAGAGCTTTAGCTATACAGTTACAAAGAAAAGTTTTTCCAAGTCCCGTTGTTCCATAAAACAATAGATTATCAATACCAGGTTTAAAATTGTGCACAAATGATTCAATAATTGTAAGTAAATGATTCATA
>JBARWW010000008.1:0-3185 GCA_049647005.1 Acidaminobacteraceae bacterium
ATTTACAGGAATGAAAGTACCTGTAAGTTCAATTCTATCAAGTGATGATGACTACGTTTACCTAGTAAAAGAGGAAAAAGCTACTAAAAATATTATAATTGTTGAAAATGTTCATGAAGGTAGCGCACTAGTAAGTGGCTTAAATGATGGAGATAAAATAGTTGTAGAAGGTATGAAAAACTTAAACAACTTTGATAAAGTTAAAGTTATAGACTAGGAGATATATATGAAGAAACTAATACGCTACTCAATAAAACAAAGAAAAATAACTGTTTTTATACTCATTATGTTACTTTTACTTGGTATTTATAGTTATTATATAATGCCTAAACAAGAAAACCCTGATATATCTGCACCTATATCTATGATTACAGTTGTCTACCCAGGAGCTTCGCCAAATGATATAGATGAGTTGGTTACATCAAAGATTGAAGATGAAGTTGAAGAGATAGATGGTTTTGATTATTCGTATTCTCACTCAGCGGGTAGTGTTTCGGTGGTAATCCTACGAATTAAGTATGGTACAGATATAGACGCTGCTTGGGCTGATTTACGAAGTAGGATGGATGACTTACAATCAGAGCTTCCAAGTGAATGTGAAAAGATAATTGTAAATACAGATCTTACAGAAACTGCTGGTATGATGATTAGTATGTCTGGTGAAAACTATTCGTATGAAGAGCTTGAAGAATTTTCAGAAGATCTAAGAGAAAAACTAAGTGATATAGATGGTATATCAAGATTTGATATAGTAGGAAAACAGAATAAAAATTTAATAATTGAAGTTGATTATGAGAAACTAAATTACTTCTCACTTTCATATAATGATTTGATCAATTTGCTCAAAAGTCAGAATATTGAAATTCCATCCGGAACAATTGATTCTGCAGGTGATAAGATAAGTGTTAAATCAACTGGAAAACTCCAATCAATTGACGAAATTGAAAATCTAATTATAGGAGTTTCAAGAGAAAATGGATCAACAGCAAGACTTGTTGATATTGCAAAAGTTTATTATGAACTAGAAGAGTCAAGTTTCCAAATATTGCAGGATTCTAAAGAAGCAGTTCTTCTAACTGGCTATTTTGAAAGTGGAAAGAATGTAGTAATGATAGGTCGTGAAGTTTCAGATGCAATTGAAGAATTTAGTAGTAGTATTCCGCCAGATATAGAGTTTTATGAGGCTCATTATCAACCGGATACAGTAGAAGAATCAGTTGGTAATTTTATAGCTAATCTTTCTCAGGGAGTATTTTTCGTAATTATAGTTGTATTTATAGGTATGGGATTTAGAAATTCAATTATAGTTTCAACTGCAATACCTTCATCGATACTAATTACCATCTTTGTTATAAGATACATGGGTATTCAGATACACCAGATATCGGTAGCGGCTTTGATTGTTTCGCTTGGTATGCTCGTTGATAATGCAATTGTTGTAAGTGATTCTATACAAGTAAAGATTGATGATGGTGAAGATAAGTTAAAGGCGTGTGTTGATGGCACATATGAAGTTGCAATTCCAGTACTTACTTCAACTTTAACTACTGTAGCAGCTTTTTTACCCCTATTACTTTTAACTTCTATAGCTGGTGAATATATATCAAGTTTACCAACTATTATTATGATATCTCTTGGAGTATCATATTTAATCGCTATATTTGTAACGCCAGTTATGGCCTTTTGGTTCTTTGAAAAATCAAAAAAGAAAAAGGAGCATAATAGGACAAGAGATTTGTTCTCTAGAGTTTTAAAGTATGGCCTAATCAATAAAAAAGTGATAATTGCTGCGTCGGTCATGGCTATTATTGGAACAGGTTTTTTAACCCTTCAGCTAGGGCTTCAATTTTTCCCATTCGCTGATTCTGATATTATATATATCGATTTAAAGACTGAAAAAGTTGCCGATATAGATAAAACAAAAGAACTGGCACTAAAAACACTTGCCATACTTGATAAAGAAGCAGAGGTTAAAAACCATACGGTTGCAATCGGTGGTGGGCTTCCAAAGTTTTATAACACACTTCCATTAGTTACCCCATCTCAAGACGCAGGACAACTAATGGTTAAAATAGATTTGGACTTAGTTAATTCTAATTATGGTGATCTAAGTACTTATGTAGATAATTTACAATCAGTATTTGACAGCCAAATATATGGTGGTGTTCTTACCGTAAAACAATTAGAGCAGGGCGAGCCAATAGGATCACCAGTTAGGATAAGAATAATTGGTGAAGATATCGAAGAACTTGGAAAATTGGTTAATGAAATTAAAACAGCACTATCAGACATTCCTGGAACTACAAATATAGATGATGATTTTTCAGACGAAATTTATCAATATGTTATAAATACAGACAACAAGAAAGCTAATTATTTTGGACTTACAAAGTACGATATACAAAACGAAGTAAGTATAGCACTTCGAGGTAGAAATGCAGGGGTATTTAGAAGTGAAGGCAAAGAATTTGATATAATCATTAGAAGTGACATAAATAATAAAACTAGTTTAGAGAACCTAGGGGTTAAGTCTTCATTTATAGACTCAAAACTTGCACTTAAAACGGTTGCTAAAGTAGAACTTAGCAAAGAGTATCCATACGTTAAAAAATACAATGGCAAGAAATCTATTCAGGTGTATTCTGATGTAAAAGTTGGATATAGTTCAGTTGACATACAAAATCAACTATCGCAGAAATTAAAAACGATTAATCTTGGCAATAATAAAATAGTATTTGATGGTGAACGAGAGAAGATTAGGGAAAACTTTGGAGATATATCTGAACAAGCGATTTTATCAATATTCTTAGTATTCCTTATACTATTAATTCAGTTTAAAGGATTTGCTCAACCGCTTATTATACTTACTACAATTCCACTTTCTATAGTTGGAGCTATACTTGGATTGTTTATATTTAGACAAAACTTATCCTTTGTGGCAGCACTTGGTATAGTTAGTTTGCTCGGTATTGTTGTAAATAACGCGATTGTACTTATAGACTTTATAGATACAGAACGCGCAGAAGGAAAAACTGTAAATCAATCATGTATGGACGCTGTTGAAAAAAGATTTAGACCAATTATACTTAGTACAATTACAACGGTTATAGGTCTTACTCCACTTGCGGTTACTGGTGGAACACTATTTAAACCGATGGCGATTGCACTTATGAGTGGTCTTATTG
>JBARWW010000009.1:0-5863 GCA_049647005.1 Acidaminobacteraceae bacterium
CCCTATAACATACTGATCTAAAATTTTATTTATCTCAGATGGTTTAGGTAAGTTATCTAAATCTACATTTGCAAAGCCATCGACTTCTTCAGATATAATTTCCTGACACAAAGCGACACATTCATCACATATATAAACATTAGGTCCTGCTATAAGTCTCTTCACTTGCTCTTGAGACTTTCCACAGAATGAACATTGAATTTGCTTTTTATCATCAAACTTCGACATAAGTTACCTCATTTCACTATCTAGATGTAATCACTTTATCAACAAGTCCATACTCAACAGCTTGCTCAGCTGTCATGAAGTTGTCTCTTTCAGTATCTCTAGAAACAGTTTCAATATCTTGGCCTGTTCTTTCGGCCATAATTTCGTTTAATTTGTCTTTCATTCTTAAAATTCTCTCAGAGTGAATTTTAATATCAGTCGCTTGACCACGGAAACCACCAAGTGGTTGATGAATCATAATTTCTGCATTTGGAAGTACATATCGCTTACCTTTTTTTCCAGCAGTAAGTAAAAATGCTCCCATACTTGCAGCCATACCAATACATATAGTCGAAACATCCGGTTTTATGTATTGCATAGTATCATAAATCGCCATTCCTGCAGTTATAGATCCACCAGGACTATTAATATAAATATTAATATCTTTTTCTGGTTCATCAGCTTCTAAAAATAAAAGTTGTGCAACTACTAAACTTGCAGTCACGTCATTTATTTCTTCACTTATAAAGATAATTCTATCTTTTAAAAGTCTTGAATAAATATCGTAAGATCTTTCACCACGGTTGGTTTGTTCGACAACTACTGGTACTAGAGCCATGATATCCCCTCCAATTAGATTAATTTTGCGTTCTCAACTAATAAGTCTACAACTTTTCTAGTTGATAGAGAATCTCTAAGATAAGCATAATCATCATTAATGAATGCTTTTCTTACATCTTCCATACTCGCATTTTGAGTTTCAGAGATTTTTGCCATTTCAGCTTCGATTTCCTCAGCTGTAATTACAATATTCTCAAGTTTGATTATTTCTTCTAAAGCTAAACCAGTTCTAACTCTAACTTCTGCATCATTTCTCATTTGAGCTTTTAAATCATCTAAGCTTGATCCTGTAAACTGAACATACTGCTCAAGGTTAAGACCTTGTTGTTTTAATTGTTGATCGAAATCTCTAAGCATTCCATCAACTTCGCCTTCAAACATTACTTCTGGAATATCAACTTCCATAGTATCAACTACAGCGTCAATCACTTTATCTCTTTGTGCTAGCTCAGCATTTTTAGTTGCCGCTTCTTGAAGAGTTTTCTTAAGATCAGCCTTTAATTCTTCTAAAGTATCAAACTCTGAAGTATCTTTTGCAAACTCGTCATCAAGTTCTGGTAACTCCTTTACTTTTATACCCTTAACAGATACTTTAAACACAGCTTCTTTACCAGCTAATTCCTCAGATTGATAATCTGCTGGGAAATTAACGTTAACTTCTACTTCATCACCTGTTTTAGCTCCAATTAATTGCTCTTCAAATCCTGGAATAAATGATCCAGAACCTACTATTAATGTGTGATTATCAGCAGTTCCACCTTCAAATTGATCTTCTCCAACGAATCCTTTGTAATCGATGATTGCAGAATCGCCATCAGCAACTCCTCTATCTTCAACAGTTACAAGTCTTCCGTTTAGTTCTCTTGATTTCTCTACTTCAGCGTTAACATCTTCATCTGCAACTTCAACTTTTACAGTTTCAACTTCAACACCTTTGTAATCGCCAAGCTTAACTTCTGGTCTAACAGTTACAACAGCTTCAATTACTAAATCAACGCCTTTACCAATAGCTTTAACATCAATATTTGGTCTATCAACTGGATCAATTTTTAACTCGTCTAAAGCAGTTGAATAAGCAGTTGGTAATAAAACGTTTACAGCTTCTTCAAAGAATACTTCTGATCCGTATTGAACTTCGATGATTTTTCTTGTAGCTTTACCTTTTCTAAAACCTTGGATATTAAATTTTGATCTTTCTTTCATGTAAGCAGTATCAATAGCTTTTTCAAAATCAGCTGCTGGAACTGTTACATTTAAAGTAACTTCATTGTTTTCTTTTTTAATTAATTCGTAAATCATTTTTCTTCCTCCTAATATTCAAATAGAGAGCCGTAAATAGATTTTGCTCTCAATCATTTATTTTATTTATATCACTTTTAAAAGTAAATTCTAAATTTACATTCTTTCTTTCATGAAATTAAAATTTAAAATAAAAGTAACTACATCTGTATAACCCATCTTACATAAAGCCAGAAATCAGTGCAAGGACTGCTACACAATAATTTCTATATAGCCATTATCACGTAAAGGGTAAATTCTTTCCAGCGTAAATACCCTAAACCATATTATATCATTAATCTCTAACTGTAAACACCCAATTTCCAAATTTAAAATGCTATTTTCATAATTTGTTTCTCAAATACTTATAAGATTACTATCTTTTATGTGTTGAAATAATTTGATGTTAAAAACATATATTTACACCTTTCTTTCCATTTCAATTTATCTATTATATAATTATCTTTATCTTATCAATATTATAGATTATGTTTAAGGTAAAATTTTTACATAAAATGAGGTTCATATGAAGAAAAAATTCATCAAACAAATAGAGTTAGAAACTGGTCTTAGTTTTAACCAAGATCAAAGTGCTGCAATTAACCATTTTAAAGGGCCTGCTTTAACGCTTGCAGTACCAGGAAGTGGTAAAACAACCTTGCTACTTACACGTACACTTAATTTAATAGAGTCACATAAGGTTGATCCAAAAGAGATACTTACAATTACATTCTCTAAGGCATCCGCTCGTGATATGCAGCATAGATACAAATCACTTTTTAAAAGCAAATATCTACATGATATAAGCTTTTCTACTATACACAGTTTTGCATTTGCTATTTACAGAGCTTATTGTAAAAAAAAGAAGATTCCATTTAAACTGCTTGAAAATACAAATGGTCCAGTAAGCAAACTAAGACTATTTAGAGATATCTATCTTTCAGTAAACAAATCATACCCTCAAGAAGACAAACTCGAAGAGATGTCTAATGCTATTAGCTATATAAAAAATATGATGATTGAGCCTGATGGTATTAAGTCTGAGTTTCCAAACATTAAAAATCTAGATATTATGCTTGGTAAGTATGATGACTATAAAAGAAGCAATAACATGATTGATTTTGATGATATGCTTACAGACACCTATAAGATACTTCTTTCACATAAAGAAGCACTTAAGTATTATCAAAGCAAATTTCCTTTTATACAGGTTGATGAAACACAAGATACTAGTAAAATACAGCATAAGTTAATACAGCTTCTTGCTGGTGATAACTCTAATGTCTTTATGGTTGCTGATGACGATCAGAGCATCTACGGTTTTAGAGGAGCATTTCCTGATTTTCTTTTAAACTTTGATAAAACATATACAAATGGAAAAACCTATTATCTTAAAACAAACTATAGAAGTGATAAAAACATAATCGATATATGCAATCACACTATAAAAAACAATATTAATCGTTATCCAAAGGTTATATCACCATTCCATAAAAGAGATGGAAATGTTACAATCATTAATTTCGACACACTAAATGAGCGAAATAAATATATGATAGATGAAATTTCTAAAACTCGCGAATCAATAGGTGTTTTATATAGAAATAATTTATCTGGTATAACTATTGCAAATTCTCTTGAAATTGAAAATCAAGACTTTCTTATAAGAGATAATAAACTTAATTTATTTACACACTGGATTACGAAAGATATAAAAAGTATACTTTCACTTGCGCTTGTGCCACAAGATCTTGAAGCATTTGAGAAAATATGCTACAAAGTAAATGCTTTTATATCAAAAAAACAACTTGAATATGTAAAACTAAATCATAGAGGCAGAAATATATTTAGCGTTTTGCTAGAAAATACTGAAAATAGCAAAAGACAAATTAAGACCATACAGAAACTTGAGATCACTTTTGCAGCACTTATTAGAAAAAGCCCACTTGAATCAATTATAGCTATTGAAGAAGAGCTTGGCTATCTACAGTATCTTAACGATAGAGCTGAGCTTATGGGATATTCATTTAACTCTTTGATGTCATATATTTCTGCCCTTAAAGAGATTGCTGTTAGTACAGATTCTATAGTTGATTTCTTTGATCGACTTGATCATCTTAAATATATACTTAAGAATAGCCTTAACAATTATTCTTCACATATTAGACTATCTACAATTCATTCGTCTAAGGGTCTTGAATACTCTAAGGTATTTATAGTTGATGTTGAAGATAGCGTCTTTCCAAATGCATCAGCTGTAAATAAAGCAAGCGAAGGAGATCTAAGTGCAATTGAGGAAGAGAGAAGATTATTTTATGTTGCACTTAGTCGTGCAAAACACGATCTTATTATTTTAAATGTTAAATTTAAAAATGGAACATATATAAAACCATCGCTATTTATAAAAGATCTTGATTCCCACGCTAGCTTGAAAACTATACATTTTAAAAGCAAAAAAGGCTGTGATACATCACATTTAATTGTTGGTTCAAAAGTATCACATAAAACTTTTGGAATTGGCGAGATTATTGATAGCAATAAAAGCATAACAAAAATTGCATTTGACCATGTAGTAAAAGAGCTTTCGACGCCAGTTTGTATAGAGAAAAAACTCATCCGTTATATTTAATAACTTGCTGCTTGGCTAGTGCTTACATTTTGAATAAAATTTTGCTTTCATATTGAAATTTTGGTGAAACTCCCTTTGCTCAGACAGTCACCAATTTCAAGATAAAAACTTCATTTTATACTCAAAATAGCGCAACACCTGCGCCTCAAGTCATTAAATATATTGCACTTGAAAACCATAAATATGTAAGGGATTAAGACCTGTCGATCTGCGATCGTTGAGATTAAGATCTTTAAGACCTTTAAGACCTTTAAAAGCTTTAGGACATAAAAAAACTGCGTGTATCTTTCCTAAATAGGAATTAGATATAGGCAGTTTTTGTTTTATAATAAACAAATTAATATTCATCCTCGACATGCATTTCCCTCAACTAAATGTTTAAAGATTTTAAAGGTTTAAAGGTTTTTAAAGGTTTTAAATCCCAACGGTCGCAGACCGACATCTTTAATGTTTTTAATCTTTTAAATGTTCTAAGGTTCTAAACCACATATATTAAAATGAATTGAGCGCAAAATATAGTTTTTTATTTGAGTAGAAAATCCGGATTAATATTGGAACGCTTTTGGCGACTGTTCGAGCTCGCGAGTTTCGCCAATGTGTAAAGATTAATCCGATATTTTCTTCAAATAAAAAACTCAAATCGAGCATCAATTTATTTTAATATTTTTTGATTTCGAGTTCAGCCATTGCATTTTTCACATCAGCAAAATTATATCCCTTTCTTATAAGAAATGCCATAACTCGGTTATATTTTTTTTCATTACTAAGTCCTTCTGACTGACTATTTTTTTTCATACACATAGCTTTTAATTCTTCATATTGAGTATCAGTATCTATTTCTGATAGAACCATTTCTATAATACTCTTATTAATTCCTCGCTTGTATAAGTCTGTTTTTAGTTTATATGAACCAGCGTAACTTTTCCTCATATCCACAAAATCTCTTGCATACTGCTCATCATTAACATAGCCAAGCTCTATAAGCCTAGCCATGGCTATATCTATTATTTCATCGTCATAGTCTTTATCTCTAAGTTTTTTTGAAAGTTCAAAAACTGTTCTTTGTTTATATGAAAGAAAATTAAGAGCGGCTCTTATAGCTTTCTTTTTTAAATCTTCATATAGAAT
>JBARWW010000010.1:0-13060 GCA_049647005.1 Acidaminobacteraceae bacterium
GGATACACCTGTTCCCATTCCGAACACAGCAGTTAAGTTTCTCAGCGCCGATGGTACTTGGGGGGCAGCCCCCTGGGAGAGTAGGACGTTGCCAATTAAAAGAGTGAATCTAAGAATACTTAGGTTCTTTTTTTTATGCATAGAAATAAGTAGTTTAAAAGTGCTATAATAAGTAAAAATCAAATTTCTTAAATAAATACAAATAATCACAATAGTAACTATCAATAAAAGAAATGCTAATTGGTATGAAGTTATGTTTTTAGGGTATAATATGAGTATATCTTGATATAGGGGAGGTAGTTAGTATGTTAAAGACATTATTTGAACAAGGCATGACGTTTGAGGACTTTATGAATTTAGAAAATGGAAAACATAAAGATATTATGAAGAGCTTTTCAAGTATAGATGCAATTAGTAAAGAACTAAAAGACCAAATATTAAAAGTAGAAAAAAAGATAAAAATATTAGTTTTTGGTGAAGTTTTGTGCCCAGATTGTGTTATAAATGTATCGGCACTTGAAAAATTACACTTAGTAAACAATAAAGTAGAGTTTATGATCGTTGGTAGAGATGGTAATGAAGACACTATAAAAATATATGGTGATAAAGACAAGTCTTATATACCAACTTTTGTAATCATGGACGAAGAGTATAACGTACTTGGTAACTTTATTGAAAGACCTATTTCAATAAAAAAAC
This sequence comes from Acidaminobacteraceae bacterium, assembly GCA_049647005.1. Taxonomy (GTDB): domain Bacteria; phylum Bacillota; class Clostridia; order Peptostreptococcales; family Acidaminobacteraceae; genus JBARWW01. The sequence continues at coordinate 700 of JBARWW010000010.1, forward strand.
TTTCAGATGAAAAGGATCAGGTTAAGCGCATTTTAATGATGAAAAATTATAGAAAAGGCGAATATATTGATGAAACAATTTGGGAAATTTTGAAAAAAATATAGCTAAGTAAAATTTTTTAAAAAAAGCAAAAGTTAATTAACTTTTGCTTTTTTAGAGTTATTATATAAATCGCATGGAATTGTCGATTTCTTCTGAATATAATAGTCCATGTTTTCAGTTGCTTGATAGACTAGTTTATAAAGAAAAAAATAAATTTTGTGAGAAAACAACAAAATATTGATTTTTAAAAGAATAAAGTAATAGGCAAATTATATTTTTATAATATTTTTGCGATTGTTATATCGACTGTCAAATGGTACAATATATTGTGTTGCACTGAAGGTGAATAACAACATGTAGTGAAAATTAAAATTTTCTAATAAATAGAGGAGAGATTAAATGCTTAAAGTAATCAAGAGAAATGGAGCTCTAGTAGACTTTGATATAGAGAAAATAGTAACAGCAATAGGAAAAGCTATGAAGGAAACTAAAGCTGGTGAGGATGAAATTCTAAGCGATAAAATAGCTAATGAAATAATAAATGAATTGGAAAATTCTACTCAAATGGATGTTGAAGAAATTCAAGATTTAGTAGAATTAAAGCTTATGGAAAGTGAAAGAAAAGATGTTGCTAAACGTTACATAATATATAGAAATGAACAGGAGAAGACAAGAAGTATTAGAAAAGTTGAAGATAGATTATTAACTGACGCATTTATAAGCAAATATAAGCATATGGATTCTCCTATGAATCAACTAGGTAATTTTGTATACTACAGAACATATTCTAGATGGTTGCCAGAAGAAAAAAGAAGAGAGTACTGGTGGGAAACAGTTAGACGTGCTGTTGAATATAACTGTTCTTTAGTAAGCACTTCAAAAGAAGAAGCTGAAAGCTTATTTGATAATATATTTAACCTAAGACAATTTTTATCTGGAAGAACTTTCTGGGTTGGAAATACAAGTGTTGCAAAAGATTATCCAATGGCTAACTATAATTGTTCATTCCAAATTATAAATAGCTTTGAGTCATTTAGAGATGTATTTTATCTACTAATGATTGGATCTGGTGTTGGTGTTAGAATTTTAAAAGATGATGTAATTACAGTACCTAAAATCAGAACTGATTATGAGTTAATACATAAAGATTACTCTGCGATCCCAATGGCTGAGAGAGAAGATTCTACAAGTCTTGAGTTCTTTTATAATCATACTGTAAAGATTACAATTGGAGATAGTAAAGAAGGATGGGTTCAGTCACTCGACTTCTTCTTCAAATTATTATACACGAATGAATACAGAAATATAAAAACTATAATAGTAGATTATGATCATGTAAGACCAAAAGGTGAAAAACTTAAGTCATTTGGTGGAACTGCTAGTGGACATACTTCGCTTAAAAATATGTTTGAAAAAATATCTAAAGTTCTTAAAAAAGGTTCGCTTCGTGACGGAGCGCTTGATGATAGAAAAAGAATCAAATTACGTCCAATTGACTGCTTAGATATTTCAAATATTATTGGTGAAAATGTTGTTGTTGGTGGTGTTAGAAGAACTGCTGAAATAATACTTGTTGATGCTGATGATGCAGAAGCAATCGATGCCAAAACTAATCTTTATAAGCAAGTTGATGGTAAATGGATAGTTGATAAAGATATAATTCATAGACAGATGAGTAATAACTCAATCTATTATACAAAGAAGCCAACGAGAGAAAGACTTCATTGGCAAATAGAACGAATGAGATACTCTGGAGAACCAGCATGGGTTAACGCTGAAGTAGGAGAAAAGAGAAGACCTAACTTTAACGGAGTAAATCCTTGTGGTGAAATTCTTCTTGATAATAGAGGTTTATGTAATTTAACAACTATAAATACATTTGCATTTGTAAGAGAAGATGGAACGCTAGATGTAAATGGTTTATTAAAGGCTCAAAGATTATCTGCTAGATCAAGTTATAGAATGACAACAGTTGAACTTGAACTTCCAACATGGGACGCAGTTCAAAAGAGGGATAGATTACTGGGTTGTTCATTAACCGGATGGCAAGATATGATTAATGCAACAAATTTAAGCATAGATGACCAAAAAGATATACTTAGTAAGCTAAGAGATGTTGCTAAGAAAGAATCAGAAATATATGCAAATGAACTTGGAGGAGCCGTTCCAATTCTAGTAACGACTGTTAAGCCAGAAGGAACATTAAGTCAACTTCCGACAGTTTCAAGTGGTGTTCATTATTCTCACTCTCCTTACTACATTAGAAGAGTAAGAATTAGTTCAGATGATCCATTAGTAAAAGTATGCGAAGAACTTAACTATCCTGTATTCCCAGAGGTTGGTCAGAATATGGAAACTTGCACAACAAAAGTTGTCGAGTTCCCAGTAAAATCTCCAAGTGGAAAAACTAAGTATGATGTATCTGCTATTGAGCAGCTTGAAAACTATAGATTATTTATGGATAATTATGTTGATCACAACTGTTCTATAACTGTTCATGTAAGAAACCATGAATGGGAAGAAGTTGAAGAGTGGGTTTGGAAAAACTGGGATGAAGTTATGGCTGTATCATTCCTATCTTTAGATGATAACTTCTATGATTTATTACCATATGAGGCTATTGATGAAGATGAATACAATAAGAGAAGAGAAGTTATGCAACCCTTTATTCCTTCATTAATTTCAAAATATGAAAAAGAAGAAACTGAGTTTGATATAGGTTCTGATGGTTGTGAGACTGGAGCTTGTCCAGTAAGATAATGATATTTATAAGTGTCCAATATAATTGGGCACTTATTTTTATGAATTAATTAAATTAACTCTATATATAAATTGATTCTAATTTGGTATTAATTTTTATATAATTCTGATATACTTGGTATATAAAAAAAATTATATAGGTACACAGATATGTAAATTGGAGGTTAATATGAATACACAAAAACTTATGGATATAGCGCTTAAATTGAGTGGACTTTTAGAAACACCAAAGGATTCTGGTATTATCGTTCAGGGTGAAAATATAAAAAAATTAATCATTGGAATTGACATGGAAACTCAAGAGCTTTTACTTGGTAAGGAACTTGGTGTTGATTGTGTTATAAGTCATCATCCGAAGTCAGGTAATCCTATGGTAGACTTTGCAAAGGTTATGGACATACAAATTGATAAAATGGTAGAGTTTGGTGTCCCAATTAATAGAGCACAAAAAGCTTTAAGAAAAAAGATTAGTTCAATTGATATGGGATCTCATGTTAGCAACTATGACAGAGTTGGATCTGCTGCAAAAATTATGGGAATGCCATATATGAATATTCATCTTCCAGCGGATATTATAACAGACGACTATGTTCAAAAATTTTTAGATGAAAAATTTTTAGGTAATGATAGAAAAACTGTAGGTGACGTTCTTAATACACTTAAGGAAATGCCAGAGTATGAAAATGCAATTGCAGGACCAGTTATAAGAGTTGGAAGCAAGTCAGATTTTGCTGGTAAAATTGCAGTTCTTATGGCAGGTGGAACAAATGGCGGTGTTGATGTTTATAAATCTTACTTTGATGCTGGAGTTGGTACTATAGTAAGTATGCATGTTCCTGAAGATGTAAAAAAAGCAGTTGAAGAGCAAAACATTGGAAACGTAATTGTTGCGGGGCATATGGCAAGTGATTCAATTGGTCTTAATAAAATTATAGAGGCTTGGGAAAAAGAAGGCGTTGAAGTAATAAAAATGTCCGGTATATATTAGAACCACTAAAGATGTGTAGATTAAATTCTACCCATCTTTTTTATATTAACGCAAAAATAGAAGGTTGTTAAGTTAATTAAATATTCAAAATATTTAAGGTTATTTAGAAGGTAATGTGTTAAATTTGTAGAATAAAATAAAAAAGACTAAAAATGTATATACATAACTGCAAAACAAGGAGGAAACTATGAAAAATTATAAAGTGGATAAAATAAGGAACATTGCGTTACTTGGGCATGGCGGAAGTGGAAAGACTTCCCTAATAGAATCAATTTTGCACTCATTAAATTATACTACAAGATTAGGTAAAGTCACTGAAGGTAGCACTGTATCAGATTATGATAAAGAAGAAATCGCTCGACAATTTTCTATAGGTACTTCAGTTATTCCTATTGAATGGAATCAGTCAAAATACAATATATTAGATACACCTGGTTATTTTGATTTTGTGGGAGATGTATTTGGAGCCCTAAGAGTAGTTGGGGGGGCGGTTCTATTAGTTGATGCTAGTTCTGGTATCGAAGTTGGAACTGAAAAAGCTTGGACTTTTACTGAAAAAAGAAATATGCCTAAAATAATATTCCTAAATAAGATGGATAAAGACAATGTTGATTACATAAAAATAATTCGTGAGCTAAAAGAAAAGTTTGGTAAAAAAGTAGCTCCTTTTTGTATACCACTTGGTGAAAAAGATGATTTTAGGGGATTTATAAACGTTGTAGACCTAATTGGTAGAGAATATAATGGAAAAGAATGTGTTGATGTTCCAATTCCTCCTGAGTATGATTCAAAGATAAAGCCTATTCGTGATATGCTTATAGAGTCAGTTGCTGAATCTGATGAAGCATTAATGGAGAAGTATTTTGAGGGTGTGGAATTTACTACAAAAGAAATTCATGATGGACTTCGTAAAGGAGTTTTATCAGGTGAGATAGTGCCTGTATTATGTGGATCTACAGAAAAATCTGTTGGGATACATACATTACTTAACATGGTGTTTGATTATATGCCTACTCCAAAAGATATGCATGATGGAGTTTATGAAGGTAAAGAACCAGAAACAGAAAAAATTATAAGTAGAGAAGTTGATGAGAATGCTCCGTTTTCTGCATTTGTATTTAAGACTATAGTTGACCCATTTGTAGGTAAAATATCATTATTTAAAGTTTATTCTGGAAAAATTAACAAGGATACAGATGTTTATAATTCATCAAAAGATGAAATGGAAAAGATAAATTCGTTATTCTTACTTAGGGGAAAAGAACAGCTAAATCAAGCTGAAATTGTTGCCGGTGATATTGGTGCAACTTCAAAACTTCAATATACTGAAACTGGCGATACTATATGTGATAAGTCAAATCCGATTGTATATCCAGGTATAAATCTTCCAAAGCCTTCATTATATATGGCGGTAGAGCCAAGGTCGAAGAATGATGAAGATAAGATTGGTTCTTCGCTTCACAAATTGGTTGAAGAAGATCCATCATTTAGTATATCGAGAAATAAAGAAACAAAGCAGCTTTTAATCGGTGGACAAGGTAGTATGCAACTTGATGTTGTAACTAATAAACTCAAAAATATATTTGGAGTAGAAGTTGATCTTCATGATCCAATTATTGCATACAGAGAAACCATTAGAGGAACAGCAACTGTTCAAGGTAAGCATAAGAAACAATCTGGTGGATCAGGACAGTTTGGAGATGTTCATATTATTTTTGAAAGAAGTACTGAGGACTTTGTTTTTGAAGAAAAGGTATTTGGTGGATCAGTTCCAAGAAACTATATTCCGGCTGTAGAAAAAGGAATTAGAGAATCTATGGAAAAAGGTATTTTGGCTGGTTACCCAGTAGTAAATTTAAAGGCTACACTAATTGACGGTTCATATCACGCAGTTGATTCAAATGAAATGGCTTTTAGAATGGCAGCGCATCAAGCATTTAAAAAAGGTATTGAGCTTGCATCACCAATTCTTCTAGAACCAATCATGAAGGTAGAAATATATATTCCAGATGAATACATGGGAGATATAATGGGAGATATGAATAAGAGAAGAGGTAGAATTCTTGGCATGGAACCACATGAAAAAGGTTTCCAGAAAGTTATGGCAGAAGCTCCCCATTCAGAGATGTTCAAGTATGCAACGGATCTTAGAAGTATGACACAAGCTAGAGGATTCTTTATGATGGAGTTTGATAGATATGATGAAGTTCCAATGCCGATTGCATTAAAAGTAATAGAAAAGTCTAAAAAGGAAGATTAAATGTAAAATTAGCTGCCTGAGAAGGCGGCTTTTTATTTGAGAAGAAATTTAACTAAGCAAAATAAAGTGTTGTTATTGTTATAAAAAATGGGTAAAAACGATTCATGTAACACTCAAGATATTATTTATTTGTTATGTAATATGATATTATCTATATAAGAGATAATTTAATTATAGTTATAGAAGTAGAGGTGAATTAATGCTTTGTGATAAGTGTCTTAAAAATAATGCAACGGTGCATTTAAATAGGGTTGTTAATGGTAATAAGAAAGATTTGTATTACTGTAAATACTGTGCAAAATCTATGGATGAAACAGAATATGAGACAGTTTTTTCGAAAGATAAAGCATTAGCATCACTAATTGATTCAATTCAAAATTCAGCACTTAAAGTCAATTATATAGTTATGACTAAATGCAGTAAGTGTGGTATTAGTTACGTAAAATATAAAGAACTTGGAATGGCTGGATGTTCAAAGTGCTACACAACATTTGAGGATAAGATTAAGCCTATGATTTTAAGTGTTCAAGTTAGTGAGTATCATATAGGTAAATCGCCAGTAATAATAACAAAAGAAGTTTCTATAAAAAGAGAGATAACACTTTTAAAATTAGAACTTAATAAAGCCATTCATATAGAGGCTTTTGAAGACGCGGCAAGTATTAGAGATAAGATTAAAGATTTAGAAAGTAGGATTAAATAATATGAATGAAAAATTTATGGAAGTTCATAAAAGCTATAATCATGATTTTATGATAATAAAGTCATCTATAAAAGTATCCAGAAATCTTGAAGAGTATCCTTTTATTGTTGCACTTACAGAAGAACTTTCTAAAAAAATATTTAAAGAAATTTATTATAAAATAAGTGATACATCATTTCTTGGTAAGATGAATATGACCTCGCAAAATAAAGCAAATGAAAAAAAAGAATTTTCGGCAATATTAGAGAGATTCTTTGAGTCATATAGAGCTTATAATGAAACTGATATATTGCAAGTACTTCTTAGCAATGAGCAAAAAAATATCGCTTTAGGAATTAATTTGAAGGATCATTTAGAGATAATGGTTTCTGGATATGGCAATAAATTAGAGGAATGCTATGAGGTTGCTTATAAAATTGAAGAACATGTATCATCTCAAGTCAAGTTTGCATTTGATGAAAAACTTGGATATTTGAGCTCGGCCATATCAGAACTTGGAACTGGATTAAAAGTATCAGCGTGTATTCATCTGCCGGCTCTTACAATTATAGGTTACATAGATAAGTTAAAAGAAGCAACAAATCAAATTGGATTTTCACTTGATCGTGCTTTTGAAATAAATACTAGTGAGGGTAATCACTACTATCTTGTATCTAATAAAAAAACTCTTGGAGTTTCAGAAGAGGATATTAGAGTTAGTATAGAAAGTTTACTTGAAGAACTTGTAAGAAAAGAGATAGGTGCAAGAGACACACTTGTAAGTTCAAAAAAAATAATTTTAGAAGATAGGATGTTAAGAGCATACGCACTCCTTAAGTATTCAAAGCTCTTATCTTATGATGAAACTGTAGATGCTATTTCTATGGTTAAGTTAGGTAAATCATTTGGCATATTTGGGGATGTAAATGAAAGCATACTTGATGAAGTTACATTTAAATTGAACGATTATAAACTTACTGAGAAAAAAATATATAATCAGATTGATATAGATCAACTTCGGGCAAAGCTTGTGAATAATATATTTGTAAAGTAGCACATAAAATAGTATAAAGCTTAGAAGTCGAAATTGTAAAAAAAAACTAAGGTAGGTGATATTAGTGTCAGTGTTTGATAAATTTTCTAGAGAATCAAGAAGAGCAGTCAATTATGCATTTGATGAAGCTAAGATACTAAGTCATTATTATGTTGGAACTGAACATTTGCTACTTGGCATAATTCGCGAAGCTAATAGCCTCGCGTTTAAAGAACTTGAAAATTACCATATACAGGTTGAAGATATTAGGCTTGAGATAATAAAAAATGTTGGAAAAGGTGTATTTGTATCACATGTTGAAGGATACACACCAAGAGCGAAAAAATGTATAGATAGAAGTTATGAGTATGCTAAAACGATGAATCAAGATTTTATTAATGCAGACCATTTACTTATGAGCATACTTGATGATGAAGATTCGCTTGCTTTTCAAATACTTAATGGAAAAATACATGATATACATAAATTAAAAGATAGAATTTTTGTAGGTGATGTAAAAATAAAAAATGAAATTGCTAGTGAATATGAGTTTGAAGATATTGAGAATCTTGAGAAATATGGAACTGATATAACAAAGCTGGCTAAGGACAAAAGACTTGACCCAGTTGTTGGAAGAGATTTGGAGATAAAAAGAGTTACTCAGATTCTAAGTAGAAGAACAAAAAACAACCCATGTATAATTGGTGAGCCTGGAGTTGGTAAAACTGCTATAGTAGAGGGGCTTGCGCAAAAAATTGTAGATTATGAAGTTCCAAGTATATTAGAAGGGAAAAGAGTATTCTCATTAAATATGGGAACGCTACTCGCTGGAGCAAAGTACCGTGGAGAGTTTGAGGATAGGCTTACAAAAGTTATATCGGAAGTAAAGCGAAGCGGAAAAATCATACTGTTTATAGATGAACTACATACTATTATTGGTGCTGGTGCAGCTGAGGGTGCTGTAGATGCATCAAATATTTTGAAACCGATACTCGCAAGAGGTGACATACAAGTTATAGGGGCAACTACTCTAAATGAGTTTAAAAAATATATAGAAAAGGATAGTGCTCTTGAAAGAAGATTTCAGTCAGTTCATGTAAAAGAACCTTCTATTGATGCGTCTATTGATATATTAAAGTCGCTAAAAGAAAGATATGAGGATCATCATAGAGTTATATTTTCAGATGGAGCTATAGAGGCTGCAGTAAGACTTTCGGAGAGATATATAAATGATAGATTTCTACCAGATAAGGCGGTTGACTTGATTGATGAAGCAGGTTCAATGAAGAGGATAAATCAAACAAGTATGCGTGGAGAAGATAAGAAGTTAAGTGATGATTTAAAGAAACTTAGAGAAGAAAAGGAGAATGCCATTAAAGCATTTAGGTTTGAAGACGCTGCTGTACTTAGAGACAAGGAGCGTCTACTTATAGAAGAAGTAGCCAATAAAAAAGAAGAGATTAAAAGTGAAAATAGTAATGTTTTGGGCGTTGATATAAAGGATATTGAGGATGTAGTTTCTATGTGGACGGGCATTCCAATTTCCAAGCTTGAAAATGAAGATTCGAAAAGATTGATAAATTTAGAAGAACTTCTTCATAAAAGAGTAATTGGTCAAGATGAAGGTATATCTGCCATGAGTCGAGCAATTAGGAGATCGCGTGTTGGGCTTAGTAGTCCTAATCGACCTATTGGTTCATTTGTACTACTTGGTCCATCGGGTGTAGGGAAAACAGAACTTTCAAAAGCACTAGCTGAGATACTTTATGGTGGAGAGAAAAATCTTGTTAGACTAGATATGTCAGAGTATATGGAAAAGCATACTATATCAAAACTTATAGGATCACCTCCAGGTTATGTTGGACACGAAGATGGTGGTCAACTTACTGAAAAAATAAGAAGAAGTCCGTATTCTGTAATTCTATTTGATGAAATTGAAAAGGCTCACGTAGATGTATTTAATCTACTTCTTCAAATTATGGATGATGGAATTTTAACTGACTCAAAGGGTAGACGTGTAAACTTTAAAAATACGATTATTATACTTACATCAAATATTGGGGTAGATAAGTTAAATAAAAAGCTTCCAATGGGATTCATTGAAAATTTTGATGCAGATGAAAAAGGATATTCACATATGAAAGAGATTATGCTTGAGGAGTTAAAACTTTATTTTAAGCCTGAATTTATAAATAGAGTAGATGACATAGTGGTCTTTCATAAATTAAGTCCTGAAAATATAGAAGAGATAACTATGCTTCTAATACATGATTTAGAGAAACGCCTAGGAAATATAAACGTTAGAATTGAACTAGATAAGCAAGTTATAAAGTATATAAGTGAAATTGGATATGATGAAATGTATGGTGCAAGACCTTTAAAGCGTATAATTGCAAAAGTAATAGAGGATAAAATTTCTGAAATGATACTTGCTAGAGAAATAAAAGAAAACAATACTGTAAAAGTGACATATAATAAAAAACACTTAGAATTTGATGTTTTAGAGGTGAATAATGGCTAAGATGAAAACTAATTTCGCATGTCAAAACTGTGGATATATAGCACCAAAGTGGATGGGTAAATGTCCTGAATGTAGTAGTTGGAGTAGTTTTGTAGAAGAAATCGTCGATTCGTCGCCAGTTCAAGGAAGTGGTAAGGAATCTATAAATGTAAATACAGATAGGCCAAGGAAGCTCAGTGAGGTTCTGATTATAAATGAAGATAGATATAGTAGTGATATATCTGAGCTAGACATTGTGCTTGGTGGGGGTATTGTTTCAGGTTCGCTTGTGCTAGTTGGAGGTGATCCTGGAATTGGTAAATCAACAATACTTCTCCAGGTTGCTAATAACGTTGGTCTTCAAAATAAAAAAGTGCTTTATGTATCAGGTGAGGAATCAGCAAAACAGACTAAACTAAGAGCAGATAGACTTGGTGTTGATAGCGAAAATCTCTATATACTTGCAGAAAACAATATGGATATTGTACTTAAGTATGTCGAGGAGCTAAAACCAAATTTATTAATTATAGATTCTATTCAGACGGTATTTATGCCAAGTGTAACATCATCACCGGGAAGTGTTACGCAGGTAAGAGAGGTTACCAATCTACTTATGAAGGTCTCGAAAGGTATTGGTGTAGCGACTTTTATAGTAGGTCACGTAACAAAGAGTGGGTCTATAGCTGGTCCAAAGGTTCTTGAACATATGGTTGATACTGTTCTTTACTTTGAGGGTGAGAAATTCAATATATACAGACTACTTAGAGCCGTTAAAAACAGATTCGGTTCAACCAATGAAATTGGTATATTTGAGATGACCGGTCGTGGCCTTATAGAGGTTCAGAACCCATCAAAGTTATTCTTAACTAATAAAGAGACTCCAGTAGCTGGCTCTGCAATTGTATGTACTATTGAGGGAAGTCGTCCAGTAATGGTTGAGATACAGGCGCTAGTATCACAGTCTAACTTCGGAAGTGCAAGAAGAATGGCATCGGGCGTAGATTACAATAAAGTAGTTATGTTAATGGCAGTATTAGAAAAAAGATTAGGTATTATGCTACATGATCAGGATGGTTATATAAATGTTGTTGGCGGAATGGATGTAAATGAGCCAGCTGTAGATTTAGCACTTGTGGCAGCGATTGCATCAAGTTTTAGAAATAAGATTATACCTACAGATTTTGTTCTCTTTGGTGAAGTGGGACTTACTGGTGAAGTAAGACCAGTTAATCATATACAGCAAAGGTTAAATGAGTCACAAAAACTTGGATTTAAGAATTGTGTAGTTCCTAAAGGAAATGTTGAGGCTGTTGATATTCCAAAGGGATTAAGTGTATTTGGCGTATCAAATATTGAAGAGGCATTTGCAGTTCTCTTTGGTAGATAAAACTAATTAGGAGTGTATATAAAAAGGACTATACGAGTTTAGATTTTCAATCTAAATTTATATAGTCCTTTATGATTTTAAAACATTAACCTTAAGCTTAGTAAAGAGAAAACTTACCAAGAGTATCAAGACTGCTCTTTTCATGCTCTAATACGTCGTTAAGGCTCAAATTAAAGTGATTACAAAGAGCTGCGAGGTAGAATAAGTTATTACCAATTTCTTGTTCAATCTTTTCTTTACAAACTGGGCAAATATCTCCCTCTGTTTGAGTAAGTGTAAAATTCCTAAGTTCAGTATATTCAGCATCTTCTGGTGTAGAATTTGGAAGTGTAGAAAGTTTTACACAACCACAGTTAGTTATAGTCTTTACTGCCGCTCTATTTATCTTACTACTTGAATCCTGAAGTTTAGTTATAACATCAAGCAAACTTGCATGTCTTACTAAAACATCGTCTACAGATTTTTGAAAATTATCACATAATTTATCACTCATACAATCACCTCTTATTTGTATATAATGTCGATTTCAATGTATCCTAATGTATTAATTGTAGAATTGTTAAAATATTATTTGTCTTAAAAATATTTTAACACAATATTTAGAAAATTCAAAGTACTTATATTCATATGGGACTAAATAGAGGAATTAAGGTTCGTAAAAAATGATAAGCAAAATTAAAGGAATCATTATGCCATTTAAATGCAAAAT
>JBARWW010000011.1:0-4354 GCA_049647005.1 Acidaminobacteraceae bacterium
AAAGTTCTAGCAGCCAATACATACTCCTGCTCTTTTAAACTTAGAACCTGACCCCTTACTATTCTTGCCATTCCAACCCAGTATACAGATCCAAGGGCAATAATAATAGATTTAAGTCCTGATCCAATAAGTACAGAAAGTAAGATTACATAAAGTAGCAGAGGAATTACAGATATAATATCTACAATTCTCATCATAAAGTTATCTACTCTTCCACCTAGGTATCCAGATAGTCCACCATAAGTTACTCCAATAAAGAAGTTAACTACAGTTGAAATAAGAGCGATAAATAGTGAGATTCTAGCTCCAAATAATACTCTAGCAAGAACATCTCTACCTAGTGTATCAGAACCAAGTAAGTAAGTATTATTTCTAACTGTTTTGTACTCCGATAATTCTTTTCCATCAGCTAGCAATTTGTACTTAATTCCTTCTGGGTTTTCCTCATCACTCATAACTGCATACTTATAGTCTAAAACTATTTCATATCCATTTAATTTATAAGCTCTATATCTTTCCGTCATATTATTCTCATCTAATTTTATGTTACCCAATAAAGCACCATTTTCATCAACTTGTATCAGTCTATATTCTCTATGAATATAAACAAACGTTTCATCATCTACTTTGTAGATTTCAAAACTTGGTGGTACACTCGACATAGTTAAATCTTGAGTTGAATAATCATGTTGTGTAACCATCGGTCCAAATACCGCTGCAAGAACGATTAACGCAATTGTAGCTAAACCGAGCATTGATAGGTAATTCTTTTTAAGTCTTCTCCAAGCATCTTGCCAGTAAGTCATACTTGGACGAGATATTTGTTCTGTATCTTTACTTTCTTTAGGAACGCTTTGCCACATATCCTTAGAAATCTTTGAAATATCAGCCATGTCTGCCCCCCTAATCCTGTAGCTTGATTCTTGGATCAATTAACCCATAAAGAATATCAACTATTAATACCATTACTATAAGGAACATTGCATAGAAAATTGTGAATCCCATAAGTACAGTATAGTCACGATTGTTAACACTTTCAACAAAGTGCTTACCCATACCTGGAATAGCAAATATCTTTTCTACTACAAATGAACCCGTTAACAAGTTTGCAATCATTGGTCCTAAGTAAGTTACTACTGGGATCAAAGCATTTTTAAGTGCATGCTTTCCAATAACTTTAAATTCAGATAATCCTTTTGCTCTTGCTGTTCTAATATAATCTTGCTGCATTACTTCAAGCATACTTGATCTTGTAAGTCTTGCTACAAATGATAATGAGAATCCCGAAAGTGCGATTATTGGTCCAATTAAGTGCTTCCACGTGGTAAGTCCGTTGGACGGTAGCCAGCCGAGTCTTGCACTAAAAATGTATATAATACCAGTAGCCATTACGAAACTTGGTATGGTTACTCCGAGCGTTGCAAATATCATAACCGCCTGGTCCTGCCATTTGTTCTGTTTCAGTGCGGATATAATTCCTATCGGTATACCGAGTATTATAACCAGTATAATCGATCCCCCACCGATTTTAGCTGTTGCTGGAAAACCTTCCCTAATTAAATCGTTAACCGTTACACCCACTCTTTGGAATGATGGACCTAAGTTAAAAGTAGCAACACTCTTAAGATAGTCTAAATACTGCTTCCATAGTGGATCATCAAGATGATACTTCTTGTTTAATGCTTCTAATACTGCTGGTGGAAGCGGCTTTTCTCTAGTAAAAGGCCCCCCAGGTATAGCATGCATCAAGAAGAATGTAATCGTGATAATTAGGAATAAGGTAATAATCATTGTTACAGTCCTGTTTAGTAGAAATCGCCCCAATTATTACACTCCTTTCAATATGATATAAATTTTCTGAATATTGATAGCATATTTTTATATTTTTCTTTTTCAAGAAATCTGAATAATTACTTATTAAAAACATTGTGTAAATAGACTTTCAGTTGATTTTTTCCCTTAATCAACTAAATATGCTTTAAATATAAAGTTTATTCATTTAAAAATATGCTAGTACAATAATAATATAGTGGATAAACGCTTGCAATACAAGATAAATTTTACATAGAATTTTTTTAATATATCGTAACATATGTATCACATCGTGTGTTTAGAAGGTCTAAGACGATTGTATACAAATATAGACATATTGTTTTTTTAAAGCAATTCTACATTTAGCCTATTAATCTAAAGCATTACCACTGCATAATTATCCATTCCAATGTATTTGGAATTTGTTTTATCTTTCAATTACTTATTCTATATTGAAACCTTGCATTTATCTAATAAATATTTAGTAATAATCCATAAAAACACCTATTTCCGCCCTATTTTTTCCATTCTTTTTGTGTTTTTTTTACTAATAGTGACTTACATTTTATAGTAAGTAATTTTTACAATCAATTACTAATTACTAATTTCAAATAAAATATGTTGCATGAAATGACAAGACTCTTGCATTTTATTAAAAATACCCATTTTATTTACGCTTTAAAGACTATTTTATATATTTTTGAATATTTTTTTGTCATATTTGTGATTTTTATTGAATTGACATTTGAATTCAACTTTTTATAGCAATACAAGCATTTTCCTTATATTGCTAAAAAAATTGTTTATATGTTATAATTTTTTTCTATATCAGTTATATTAAGTGTTTGAACGATCTCATCTATTTGAATTCATATAGTTTATACAGATTTTTTTCGCAATTGTTATAAAATGGATATTTATTGAAAAACTATATAATACCTTTATACACTAAAAAAGACCCAATATAATTTATTAGGTCTTAACTCGATACTCTGCATACTTAAATGGGTTTATCTGTGTTAATGTCGCAAGCGGAAAACATTTAGAATTTTCAAATTCATCATATATATTACTGATTTCGTCTAATTTAAAAATATACTGCTCGCTTATCATATGTTCGCGCTTTTCCTCTACTATATATTCAATCGCAGCAAATGGAAAATTTCGCATTAGATTTAAGTTTTTTACACTTTGAAGCGAATCTAATGCTTGATCATATTTTTCAAACTCACGTAAAAACTTTTTATCAATATCTTGATATCTTGTACTTCCAAATTGAATATCTGATAATATTGCAAATATCGTTAAATAATAAATTGTATTCACCTCATCTTAGTTGTAATTTTACATATATATGTTAATCTATACTCATATTATCTAGTATATTAAACAATCTCTACATAAAATTTAACCTTTATATCTAAAAGACGTATTCTCTCCACTTATTTTACTCTATAATGATAGTTTTGTGTATTACGTTAAGATTACATACTTAAAACTTTAGTCCTTTTACAGGAAAATGTAGCGTCAATTCGACATATTTTTCAATTCGAATTATCACCACACTAAACTGTACTATTTACTTAATTCTAAAAATAGATCTCTTGCTCTATCATACTCTTTATCACTATCGATTTTTCTAAGAATAGGCTCTTCTTTGTGATCCTCAAAACCATATAAGTAAACTGTATCATCATCAACTGGCATAAGAGCTATGTATGTAGCTTCAACACCATCATCAAAAGTTCCCAGAACTTGACACTTTAAATCACTACCATCATCTATAGTAAGTGTTATAAACAGTCCCTGTTCGTGATCATCAGACTTACATTCACAATTTTCTGAGTCTTCACATTTTGACTCACCATTATTACAAGCATTTTTGTGTATTTTTTCTTCTTCTAGTACTTCATTATTATTAAAATCTTTCATAAAACCTCCACAATCATAGTATAAATTACTTCTTTATAAGTTACTTCAAGTAAGATGTTACCATACCATATATAATTTTGGTATCAATTTTCACTAAAATTATATATTAATCTTTAATATAGCTTATTAAAAATATTAATCATATATCTATTCATTATTACTCAATAACTAATTTTGAGCAAAAAAAAACACTATTGAATTTATCAATAGTTTAAAATGGCGCGCCCTGAGGGATTCGAACCCCCGACCTTTTGGTTCGTAGCCAAACACTCTATCCAGCTGAGCTAAGAGCGCCAATAGTTGTTAAATTTTAAAATTGGAGGCGGCACCCAGATTTGAACTGGGGAATAAAGGTTTTGCAGACCTGTGCCTTACCACTTGGCCATGCCGCCGTAAAAAAAATGGTGACCCATCCGCGACTCGAACGCGGGACACCCTGATTAAAAGTCAGGTGCTCTACCAACTGAGCTAATAGGTCGTATCTGGAGCGGGTGAAGGGAATTGAACCCTCGCAACTGGCTTGGAAGGCCAGGGCTCTACCACTGAGCTACACCCGCAAATATGGTGGGGGAAGTTGGATTCGAACCAACGAAAGCGCTGCTAACGGATT
>JBARWW010000012.1:0-8279 GCA_049647005.1 Acidaminobacteraceae bacterium
GTTCTATAGGACTTGTACTTACAATTCCAATTACAGCAATGGTTGCAGTAATTCTTATAAAAGATTAAAAAAAATAATAAAAAACGAGAAAAGCAAATTGCTTTTCTCGTTTTTTTTTACACAAAAAATCAAAATATATCTAGCGAATTAGCTATACTGTAAAGTTTAAATCAATATATAATTTAAATTATGATAAGTTACTATGTAATAAATGTGTTTACAGTCATAAAAAAATGCGATATAATTTACAAATAATGTAAAAAAAGAAGGTGTTTTATGTCAAAGCGTATTATTTGTGATATTGCGTTCTTTTTAGTATTTATAATAGCATTTGCATTTTATATAGGTGGGCATAATTTTAATATTGAGAACGGATTCGCTATAACATGCCTACTAGTTGCATTTTTTCTGATCATAGTTTGCTATATTAGATATATACTTTTTTCTATAAAAGATAAGATTTTTCTATTTGTAGCTTTTATTCTTTTTATCACAGTTATCTCATATGTCTTTATTGAGTATAAAGAGGATGTGCTAGAAAGTTACTTTTCAAAACAAAACGTTATAGAAGGGATAATATACTTCGATGATCCAGTGCATAAAAAAAATGCTAATCTACTAATTAAACTTGATTCCAAATCTGGAATTAAACTTTCGTATAAAATACGTATATATGATAATAAGTCTCATCTTGAAAATGTAAGTGAGGGTTCTAGTGTTTTAGTCAAATTTGCTGTGCTTGATACTAAGGATAAAAGTAATTATGGAGAATTTGATTATAAAAATTATCTTAAAGGAAGTGGAATTGCTAGAACATTAATAGTAAAAGATTTAGTGGAAAAAAGTATAACTGTTGATAGCAAAGTATACTTTTATAGAGAAAAAATTCTATATAAAATGTATGATGATATGCTATATATAACGAAAGATAGAGAAAAAGCAGAATTCATATATGCATTAATAAGTGGTTCGAAATCTGGTGTAGATAAAGATCTTATAGAGATGTTTAAAATCACAGCCACAATTCATTTATTAACGGTTTCAGGATTTCATTTTGGAATTATTTATATGTGTCTTGAGAGGTTTATGTGGTTTTTAAAAGTACCTCGAAATATAAAATTAGCACTACTTATGTTTGTGATGACTATTTATTACATAATTACACCTATGAAGTTCTCGTGTCTTAGAGCCCTTGTAATGATAATCATACTTATAATCTCAAAAATTCTAAATCGTCAGTTTGATTTTATGTGTGCTCTTTCGTTTGTAGTTATATTGTCACTTGTTTTAAATCCATATGTACTTTATGATTTGTCATTCGTTCTAACATACCTTGCTTGTATTGGAATAGGTGTAGTCTATAAATATTTTTCGCAAATTGAGAAGTATGCTTGTAAATTTCCCAATGTAATTAGAAAAATCATATCGATATTTATTCTTTCTATATCAATACAAATATCACTAATGCTATATTTTTTACTTGCAAGCTCAGACATAAATCTGATAGGTGCACTTATAAATATACCTCTTAGTTTTTCTATAAGTATTCTCATGATGGTATTAATACCATGTTTTTTGTTTATTAAATTTGAATTTATAAAAGATATAAATGAAGTATTTAATGTAGTAAACTTTATAGTTGAGCAAATTTATAATCAAATTGGCTATTTTTCTAATATTGGTTTGTTTATATATTCTATTTCAGACTATAAGTATTTTATGTTTCCTTTGATACTAACACTTATATTAACTATTTATCTAAAACAAAATGTGGAAAAATTAAAAAAGTTGGATATAATAGTGGTGCTATCGCTAGCTCTAATATTGATAGTGATAGCAATAAATATAGCAAAGCTAGATAAAAAGCTTGAAATAATATTTAATGATGTTGGTCAGGGTGACTCAGCTATGATTATTACAGAGAATGGTAAAAGTATTCTGATAGATCTTGGTGATGGCAAGGTAGATGTTTCTACTTTAGGTAAGGCGTATGGTATAGAGATGATTGATGTACTGATATTTTCTCATGGTCACGCAGACCATATTGGTGGTGATAAAGATTGGTCAAAAGAAATTTCAGCAGATCTAATTATTGCACCTTTTCATATGAAAGATGCTTTAAGTGGGAAAAGTGGTGAAATTTATATAGTGGATAAAAGAATTAAATTTGAGATTGATTCATTGAAAATTGATATTATGCCAATTTATTTAGATGAAGATAATCTTAACGAATCAGGCATAATTGTTAAACTCACAAAGGAAAATCTAGATGTTCTATTTACTGGTGATATCGAAGAGGAAACTGAAAAACTACTGCAAGGAAGTGATATATTAAAATCAATAGATATCTTAAAGGTACCACACCACGGCTCTAAGACCTCTTCAACCGAGCAGTTTGTCTCATCGGTAAGTCCATTATATGCCGTTGTAGCAGTAGGTGAAAATCGCTACGGTCATCCAAATGTAGATGTACTTGCTAGATATGAAGAACTAGCTAGCAATATAATTATATTAAAAGATTATGGACAGACTAAATTTACATATAAAGATGATAGTCTAACTTTTAAAAGTTATTTTAAAGTAGAAAAGTAAGCCAATCGAAATACATCTAAAAGTGTTTAAATCAGGTTTTTCCTATGATACAATTACCTTTAGAAAGTTTAGGGGGTAAGCATGTCTTATAAAGATATATTTGAAGATATAAAGAGTAATTCATATAGCAATATATACGTACTTTATGGTAGAGAGAAATATCTATTTGAAATGATTATAAATAAAATAAATGCTACTTTTGAAGGTGATACTTTTAAGGAATTTAACTATCAAATTGTAGATTCTCAGGAGATGTCAGCCGATCAGATTATGGATAACTTTGAAGTGCTTCCATTTATGGGAGAGAGAAGATTTGTGATAGTTAAAAATGCTCAATTTTTTAATCCTACAAAGAATAACCTTGTGGAATCTCAAGAAAAAAGACTTATTAGTTACTTTGAAAATCCATCCAAGCAAACTATAGTAATATTTCAGTGTGGCGTATCGATTGACAGGCGTAAAAAAATCTATAAATCAGCATCGAAAAATGGAAGAGTTGTGGAGCTTAATAAGCTAGAAGGTAGCGATTTAAGCAAATGGCTTATAAAACAGGCAAAAAATGAGGGGAAGAAATTTGAAACTAGTGCTGTTAACGTTTTTATAAGTAACATTGGATATCAAACAAAAAATTCGAATAAAACTATATATGATCTTAAAAATGAGATATTAAAGCTTGTGGGATTTATTGGAGAAAAAGAAAATATTGAAGTTAGCGATGTCAATAGCATACTAGCTAAAACGCTTGAAATTAACGTATTTGAGTTGGTTGAGCATATGGCAAGCTCTAATGCTTTACTCGCAATTAAGATGACTGATGAACTATTACTAAACGGTGAGAGTGAATTTATGATTCTATCTATGATAGGTAGACATTTTAGACTTCTTAAAAAGGTGAAAACGTATCTTGAGGCTGGATATACATCAAGCTCAATAGCTACAAAGCTCAAGCTTCATCCATTTGTAACTAAAAAATACGGTGCACAATCATCAAAATTTTCTCATAGTTTCTTAACTGTGATAATTAATGAAGTTGCAGAAACTGATTATCGTATAAAAACAGGTAGGGGAACATCAAGGCTTGAACTTGAAAAGTTAATTGTTGGGTTTAAATTATACTAAATAGATAAAATAAAAGGACTTATCAAATGATAAGTCCTTTTATTCTAAGAAATATAAAAAGCGCACTACTAATAGTACGCCTGATTTAATATCCGAGCTCAAATATTAAATTGTTTATAAGTACGGTGAATATCTTACTTAATAAAGTAGGATTACTCAGCCATGCTATTTAATCTCTTCGCTAATCTAGAAACCTTTCTAGAAGCTGCGTTTGCATGAAGTAAGTTAGATGCAGATGCTTGCATAATCTTCTTCTCTAAAGTTCTGAATGACTCAGAAGCTACTTCTTTGTTACCTTCATTAACTAATGCTAAAAATGATTTTTCTGCAGTTTTAAGAGCTGATTTCTTTGACTTGTTATTACTTGTTTTCTTAGCGATAACTAGTACTCTCTTTTTTGCTGACTTTATATTTGCCACAATATTCACCTCCTACGTAATTGTTTAACAAAAGTATTTTAACACGCCAATGTTTAAAAATCAACGATTTTTTGATACTTTTGGGTTATTTATAAATAGTTGAAATTTTCAAAATCTTATAAATACGCTAATGCTTGTATTAACAAGTTAATAGCTTTTAGAAAACCATACTCATTATAACATTATTTTATAAATTATTCTACTTTTATTGAATAATATTATACTAGTATGTTATAATTGTAGGAGTGCGTTTAAAAAGAAAACGATAGTTTGAACTTATAATTATAAAAGAAAATACTTTTGTTTTTCTATTTATAGTTTTTATTATAGAAGGAGGAAATGTCGATGTCGGATAAAAGACAAGAAAAAATACGTAACTTTAGTATAATTGCTCATATCGATCACGGTAAATCGACTTTAGCGGATAGATTAATAGAACTGACAGGTCAGCTTACAGATCGTGAGATGAAGAGTCAGATCTTAGATAGTATGGATCTTGAAAGAGAAAGAGGTATTACAATCAAGTTAAATACTACAAGGCTTAATTATATAGCTAAGGATGGTCAAGAATATGTTCTTAATCTAATAGATACACCGGGTCATGTTGACTTTACTTATGAGGTTTCAAGATCTCTTGCAGCATGTGAAGGTGCAGTACTAGTAGTAGATGCTGCCCAAGGTGTTGAAGCTCAAACACTTGCAAATGTTTATCTTGCTGATGAACAGGGTCTTACTATAGTTCCTGTTTTAAACAAAATAGATTTACCAAGTGCAAGACCGGATGAAATTATTGCCCAAATTGAAGAAGTTATAGGGATTATAGCTGAAGATGCTCCAAGGGTGTCTGCTAAGAGTGGTCTTAATATAAGAGACGTTTTAGAAAAAATAGTTGAGGCTGTTCCACATCCAACTGGTGACGTCGAAAAACCTCTTAAGGCTCTTATCTTTGACTCTTATTATGATGCTTATAAAGGCGCTGTTTCATTAGTTAGAATTATAGATGGAACTGTAAAGAAAAATGATAAAATAAAGATGATGTCAGAAGGTAAATACTTTGATGTAGTTGAAGTAGGAGTTTTTGAGCCAAATACAAAGCCTGTAAAAGAATTAATGGCTGGAGACGTTGGTTATATAACGGCTTCTATCAAAAACGTTGCAGACTGTAAGGTTGGTGATACAATCACACTTGCAAAAAATCCAACTTTAGAGCCTCTGCCTGGATACAAAAAAGTAACTCCAATGGTTTACTGTGGTATCTATCCTGCAGAGGGTGAGAGCTACGAGGCAATTCGTGACGCACTTGAGAGACTTAAGTTAAATGATGCTTCAATCTCTTATGAGCCAGAAACATCTGTTGCGCTTGGGTTTGGATATAGATGTGGATTCCTTGGACTTCTTCACCTTGAAATTATTCAGGAAAGACTAGATAGAGAGTTCGATCTTGATTTAATTGCAACTGCTCCAAGTGTTATATATAAGGTTACTAAAAACAGTGGTGAGATAATATTTGTTCAGAATCCATCAAATCTTCCGGAACTAACAGATATATCTATGATGGAAGAGCCTATTGTTAATGCTCATATATTTTTACCTAATGAATATGTTGGTAATATTATGGATTTATGTCAGCAAAGACGTGGCACTATGATTTCTCTGAATTATCTTGATGAGAAAAGAGTTAATCTTCATTATGAGTTACCTTTAAACGAAGTTATCTATGACTTCTTTGATGCACTTAAATCAAAGACTAAGGGTTATGGTTCGTTTGATTATGAATTTAAAGAATATAGAGAGTCTGATCTTGTAAAGATGGACATTCTTCTTAATAAAGAAATGATTGATGCATTCGCTATGATTGTTCACAAAACAAAAGCTACATTCCGTGGTCGCCAAATCTGCGAAAAGCTTTCTAAGGTTATCCCTAGACACCAATTTACGATTCCGATTCAGGCATCGATTGGTAATAGTGTAATAGCTAGAGAAACTATCAAGGCACTTAGAAAAGATGTAACTGCTAAGTGTTATGGTGGTGACATCTCTAGAAAGAAGAAGCTTCTTGAGAAGCAAAAAGAAGGAAAGAAGAAGATGCGTCAAATGGGTAGTGTTGAAGTTCCTCAGCAAGCATTCCTTGAAGTGCTTAAATTTGATGAAGAAAAATAAAATAAAAGAATAGAAAAACATTTAAAATAAAAGTGAAAACATTAAAGGTAGTGGTTCTTCGAGCCACTACCTTTAATGTTTTTGAATGTTTATTAATTGTAGGCTAATATAAAGTGGAAATTTATTAGGATGGAAGCGGTAAATTATAAAACATAAATAATATTTTATATATTAATGTATTTTTTAATATGTGTTTTGTTAAAATATGAAAGTGTATAAATATTATAGAAAGGGAGATTTGTCATGAAAAAATTAGGAATATATATACATATACCATTTTGCGAAAGTAAATGTTATTATTGTGACTTTAATTCAGCAAAAGCAACAGAAACTGAAAAAGAAGATTACGTGAATCTTCTATTAAAAGAAATTGACTTATATAAAAGTTACAATACAAGAAAAGTAGAGACTATATTTATTGGTGGTGGTACTCCTTCAAGTATAGATTCTAAACTTATACTTGAAATACTAAGGAAAGTACGTGCAAAATTTGATACAAGTGAGGTAAAAGAAATTACTATCGAGTGTAACCCAGGTACCCTCGATGTGGAAAAAGTATCCGATTATAAAAAAGCTGGCATAAATAGAGTTTCGCTTGGTCTACAGACTAAAGAAGATGCTCAACTTGTAAAACTAGGTCGTATCCATAAATACAGTGATTTTTTAAACTCTGTTGAAATACTTAAAGAGGGTGGAATAGATAATATAAGTGTAGACCTTATGATTGGACTTCCAAACCAAACTCTTAAACAGATCCTTGATACTATTGATGAGATAAATAAACTTGAACTTAATCATGTATCAATGTATGGTTTAAAACTTGAAGAAGGCACTCGATTTGATGATATGTATGAGGATGGAACTCTAATACTTCCTAGCGAAGACGAAGAAAGAGATATGTACCACGCTGGAGTGGAGAGACTTAGGCGTTATGGCTATAAGCAATATGAGATAAGTAATTTCGCAAAAAAGGGTGAAGAGTCAAAGCATAATATTCTTTACTGGGAGATAGACGACTATATAGGACTAGGACTTTCAAGTAGTGGTTTTCTAAACAATGAAAGATATATTAATCACTATCATATTAGTGATTATAAAAATAGTATAGAAAAAAATGAGAAACCAGTATCGGGCATAGAGCTTATAAATAAAGAAGAACAGTTATACGAAGGAATTATTTTAGGTCTTCGTTTAAATAAAGGGATAAGTGCTAAGTTACTAAAAGAAAAAACTACTCTTGATATGGATGAGATATATAAAGAAGAAATCATAAAAAATATAGATAAGAAACTTCTTGTAAAAGAAGGAGAAATATATAAGTTAACTAAACTTGGAATAGATATATCTAATCAGGTCTTTGTTGACTTCATTCCAAAATAATATTACTATTGCTTGGATTTCAAAAAAACTAATATAGCATGCTTTGTAATGTCATATAGAATGCGCTTAGCAAGCAGAGTATAGCTTGTTTATAAAAAGTTCACAAATTATTTAAATTTAATCTATTGACATTTTATCTACTAGGTGATAATTTATTGATGTAAGGTATTAGCACTCAATTGAAACGAGTGCTAACAGAGGTGACGATATGAAAGCAAGCGATAGAAAGATGCGAATACTAAAAGTTATTATTGATGACTTTATTGATACTGCACAGCCTGTTGGCTCAAGAACCATAGCTAAGAAGTATCCGCTTGGTGTTAGCTCAGCTACTATTCGTAATGAAATGGCTGATCTTGAAGACCTCGGATATTTAACCCAACCTCATACATCTGCTGGTAGAATACCATCAGATATGGGATATCGTATATATGTAGATAGTTTGCTTAATAGCGAAAGAGATATATCGAAAGAAAAGATGAAACTAATAAGAGGACTACTTATAAATAGAGTTATAGAAGTTGAAGATATTATAGAAGAAGCTGTTGAACTTTTATCAAAATTGACTGGTGCTACGGCACTTATAACTATGCCGCAGTTTAGAAAGAG
>JBARWW010000013.1:0-6223 GCA_049647005.1 Acidaminobacteraceae bacterium
CTTTTAGAGAACTAATAAATGAATCAAATCTATTAATTGCATATCTACTTGGTGTAATACTTACTTTTACCATGTTAATGCACATATTTTTATCAGAGTTTTCATTTGATAACAATCTACAGTTTGATTTTATACGTTACCTAGATAAGGTACCTAGTTTGTTTTTTATAGGTCTACTTTATACATCTGGACTATGGGTTGATGATATTCTTATGTGGTTTAGCGCTGCTGGTGTTAGTATACAGTCAACATATCTGTATGCACCAATATATGACAATGCCGTTTTTCTGGCTTACCTAACTATAATACCTACAATGGTTTTATTTATGGTTTCAGTAGAGACCGAATTTTATGATACCTATAAACAGTTTTTTGGATATGTAAATGGACAAGGAACTATGAAGCAAATTGAATGGGCTAAGGAAGTTATGAAAAAAAGTATTTATGGAAAACTTGCCTATACATTTGAAATACAAACGCTTATAACAATAACAACAGCTCTTGTATCAAGATCTATATTTGTATATTTTAACGCATCAATGCTTATATGGAAAATATTTGTTATATGTATGTTTGGGGTATTATTTAATATAAATGTTTTGCTTATCATACTTGTAATGCTTTACTTTGAGATGAGAGTCAACTCGCTAATTATAGCAGCAGTATTTTGTTTTAGTAACATAGCACTCAACTTATACTTTATACCACTCGGGCTTGATTACTACGGATATGGCTTTACTCTAGGATCACTGGTTGGCTTAATTGTAGCCATATACTACCTTACTCAGTTTATGAAAGAGACTGTATATATATCTTTTGCAAAACAACCTCTATTTTATGATGAAAATAAAGGTTTTTTCACTAAAATTGCTAATCATCTTAACAAAAGACGTGCTAGCGATAAGTATATGAATATAAAAAAAGGGGTGTTTAAGGATGATATTTAGTCGCTTAAAAGAAAAACGAACTTTTTTTGAGTATTTAAGTAAGCGAACCATTATAACCAGCATCCTAATTTTATCATCACTTTCAGTGTGGTCTATCCTTATACAAACTACACTAAAGCCAGCTGATGAAAAGATTATCTACCAAGTATCTGAGGTTATTCCTATAGAGTATGAAGTAGATCTTACTTACATCTCACAGTTTACAAAAGATGCTAAAGAAGCAAAACTCGAGCGTATATACTCTCGATTTGATTATGTTATAAACCCTGATGGGTCTTATATATTTCTTAGTATAAGCCGCGATAGCCCAAAAAATCCAAAAAATAATTAAAGGCTAACTTTTCAAATAATATTTTTATCACTTTTAAAGTTAGCCTTTTATATTTAATCTTCTTAATTTTAAAATTACATTTATAATTTTGCGATATCACTCCTATAAAATAATCCGTCAAAATTAATTTTCTCAATATCATTATATACTTTTTCTGATGCAGTTTTTATATTATCAGCAAGTGACACAACATTTAAAACTCTTCCACCATTTGTATAGTGCTTATCTCCACTTAATTTTGTTCCTCCATGGAAAACCATACAATCAACATCACTAAGACCACTGATTAATTTACCAGTCTCAAAAGACTCAGGATAACCAGCAGAAGCTGCAACCACAGATACACAACTTTCTTTTTTCCATTTTAAAGTCACTTTATCAAGTTCTCTATCATACATCTTACAAAATACATCTACTATATCACTATCAAGTCTTGGAAGTATAACCTGAGTTTCAGGGTCACCAAAACGAACATTAAATTCAAGTACTTTTATGTCATTGTCCTTTATCATAAGACCAACAAATAGAACCCCTATAAAATCTAAATCAAAGGTTTTTAAACCAGCAAGGAATGGATTTAAAACCTTATCATAGGCTTTAGCTAGTATATCAGGTGTAAGTGATGGATTCGGACTAAAACTACCCATACCGCCAGTATTAAGCCCTTTGTCATTATCAAAGGCTCTTTTGTAATCTCGAGCAGATTCAAGTGGTATTATTGTTTTTCCATCAGTTAGGCATATAAGTGAAACCTCTACTCCATCTAAAAACTCTTCGATTATAATCTCATTACCAGAGTCACCAAACTTCTTTTTAAGTAATATATCATCTAGAGCAAGTAATGCCTCATCTCTAGTCTCCGGTATAAGTACACCTTTGCCCGAAGCAAGACCATCAGCCTTTATAACAAGTGGATATGAAAACTCATCTAGTTTTCCTAGCGCTTCATCATAGTCAGATGTTTTTATATAGTTTGCAGTAGGTATACCCATTTCAAGCATAAACTCTTTTGAATAAATCTTACTACCCTCAAGCTTTGATGCTTTTCTATTTGGTCCAATGATTTTCAAGTTTTGATCATTAAATAAATCTACAATACCCATACATAGGGGTATCTCTGGTCCAACTATAGTTAAATCAATCTTCTTGTCTAATGCAAAAGCTAGTAGTTTATCTATTTCGTCTGCTTTTATATCAACATTTTCACCAAGCTCATTTGTGCCACCATTGCCTGGTGCTATATATAATTTTTTAGTTAATTCACTTCTGCTTATGCTATATGCAAGTGCGTGCTCACGACCACCATTACCAATTAATAATATATTCATAAAAGTCTCCTTGTATCATTACTTTAGTGCTTAAAGTGACGCATACCAGTTATAACCATAGCCATTCCATACTTATTGGCCATATCTATAGACTCGCTATCTTTAATTGAACCACCTGGGTGAATAATCGCTGTTACTCCAGCTTTTGCTGCCATTTCAACACAATCCGTGAATGGGAAGAATGCATCTGAAGCCATAACCGAACCCTTTATTGGTTCTATCGATTGAGAAATAGCGTTCTCAAGTGCCCATATTCTATTGGATTGTCCTGGGCCTACACTTAGAGTTGTTTTATCTTTTGCTATGACTATACCGTTTGATTTAGCATGCTTTACAACTTTAAGAGCAAATACTAAATCTTCAAGTTCCTTGTCACTTGGAATTCTCTCTGTTACAATTTTAAGTTCTTCATATAAAGAATTATTTTTATCTTGAACTAAAATACCACCGTCAACCTTTTTAATATCAAGTGTATTCTCTTTTAATTTTTTTAGATCCATCTGAAGTATTCTTATGTTCTTTTTAGACTTAAGTAACTCAAGTGCGTCATCATCATATCCTGTAGCTATTACTATCTCGATAAATATATCATTGATCATTCGCGCGCTATCTACATCAACATCACGGTTAAGTGCAATTATGCCACCAAAGATTGACTTTGGATCTGCATTATATGCATTAATATAGGCTTCATGTATATCTTTTCCTGTACCCACACCGCATGGATTAGTATGTTTTACTGCAACTACAGTAGGTTCATTAAACTCACGAATGAGTTCAATAGCTCCTGTTGCATCATTTATATTATTAAAACTTAGCTCTTTTCCATGGAGTCTTAATGCACTACTAAGTTTTGAATTTTCAAGGCTAATTTCTTTGTAGAAGTATGCACTTTGATGAGGATTTTCTCCATATCTTAGTTTTTCACCCTTCTCAAAAGTAAGTGTAATTGTATCTAAGCTTTGCTCTGACCCCAATTTTTCACTGAAGTATTTTGCTATTAGAGTATCATAATGACTAGTAGTTTCAAATGCTTTTAAAGCAAGTTTCATTCTATCATTTGCAGTCACATCACCATGACTCTGCATTTGTTCAATTACCATATCATAGTCACTAGCATCAACTAAAACTATAACATCTTCATAATTTTTTGCAGCCGAACGAATCATAGTTGGCCCACCAATATCTATATTTTCTATTTTTTGTTTATGCTTTGAGTTTTTATCAAGATACGTTTCTTTAAAAGGGTATAAGTTTACTGCCACTAAATCAAATGTAGACATTTCAAGTTCTTCAAGCGTTTTCATATGCGTATCATCACTTCGCTTAGCAAGTATTCCACCATGAATTTTCGGGTGCAGAGTTTTTACCCTTCCATCTAAGCATTCAGGAAATCCAGTTATATCACTTACCGAGGTAACTGCTATACCTTGAGATTCGAGGAGTTTTCTAGTTCCCCCAGTAGATACAATTTCATAATCTAAACTTATTAGATTTTTTGCTAACTTACCGATATTTGTTTTATCATACACACTAAGCAGAGCTCTTCTCTTCATGCTTACACCCCTTTTTAAACTTAAACTAGCTACATAAATTTGCAACTGCTTCTATAAGTATTTTATGTTCTATATCATGGATCTTAGACTTTAATGACTCTATTGTCTCATTCTTATCTATCATCACTTTTTCTTGTGCTATAATTTTGCCAGAATCAATTCCCTCGTCCACAAAATGAACTGTTGCACCAGAATATTCTTCACCGTGGTCAAGAACAGCTCTATGTACAAGATCACCATAAAACCCTTTACCAGAGTACTTAGGTATAAGCGATGGATGAATGTTAATTATCTTATCTCTATAAATATTAATTACCTTAGGGGGAACTATCGATAAGTAGCCTGCTAGCACAATAAAATCTATATTAAAACGCTTAAGTTCATTTATAGTTTTACTTGCTCTATCACTTATATCTTCATAATTTCCACGGCCTATATACATACTAGGAATATTGCTATTAATAGCGCGAACAAGCCCATATGCATTTTCATTGTCACTTATAACTAAAGCAATTTCGCCGTTTATGCATTTAGATTTTGTATTTTTAATTAACTCTTCTAAATTAGAACCATTACCTGATATAAATACAGCTATTTTTTTCATATCTTAACTCCTGATCCTTTATTTATATTACCTATAATGTATGCTTCTTCACCAACTGCTCTTAAACACTCAATGGCTTTATCAGATTCTTCCTTTGATACAACAGCTATATAACCTACACCCATATTAAAGGTCGCAAACATATCTTCATCTTCAAGACTGCCCCACTCTTTTAACTTAGTAAATATATACGGCATAGGCCAAGAGTTTTTTTCTATTGTAGCACATAATCCCTCGGGAAGCACTCTAGGAATATTTTCATAAAATCCTCCCCCGGTTACGTGAACCATACCTTTTACATTTACATTTTCTAAAAGTTCACTAACCGCCTTATAGTATATACGAGTAGGTTCAAGCAGTGTCTTACCTAGCGTAACACCATCTTCTATTTCATAATTAAGATCCAATTTCATCTTATCAAATACTATATTTCTAACGAGACTATAACCATTTGAATGTATACCACTAGATGGAAGTCCGATAATAACATCTCCTTCACTTATAGAGCTACCATCTACGATTTTATCTTTATCTACGATACCAACGCTAAATCCTGCAAGATCATATTCGCCCTCAGCGTAAAAGCCTGGCATTTCTGCTGTTTCTCCGCCAATAAGCGCACTTCCAGCCTCTATACATCCATCACTAACACCCTTAACTATACTCGCTGCAACATTCGCATCAAGTTTACCTGTTGCTAAATAGTCTAAAAAGAATAAGGGCTTAGCTCCTAGACAAAGTACATCATTTGCACACATAGCAACTAAATCTATACCTACCGTGTCGTGAATTCCAGTGTCAAAAGCAATTTTCAACTTAGTTCCAACTCCATCTGTTCCAGATACAAGAACCGGCTTTTTTATACCCGCTTCAATTATATATGATAAATCAAATAGTCCTCCAAAACTTCCAAGACCAGTTAGTACATTACTATTAAATGTTTTTGATACATGAGCCTTCATTAATTCAACAGCCCTATATCCTTCTTCTACATTAACTCCTGCGTCTTTATATGCTTGCCTTGAAATATTTTGCATTATATTCATCTCCTAAGCTTTTTCAAATACGTATTTGCTAGCTATCTTTGGTACATCCATTGGATAATTACCATCAAAACATGCACTACATAAAGTATTTTTATCGCCATTTATCGACTCTACGAGTCCTTCAATCGAGATATACTCAAGTGAGTCAGCACCAATCATTACTCTAATCTCTTCTTTTGTCATTTCTGAACCAACTAATTGCTTTGGACATGGTGTATCTATACCAAAGTAACAGCTATGCTTTACAGGAGGCGAACTTACTCTAACATGAACTTCTAGTGCACCACTTTCTTTAAGCAAATCTACTATTCTCTTTGACGTTTTTCCTCTTACAATTGAATCATCTATAAGTACTAATCGTTTTCCAACTATATTTTCTTTTAAAACATTAAGTTTAAGTCTAACCGCTAT
>JBARWW010000014.1:0-8589 GCA_049647005.1 Acidaminobacteraceae bacterium
AAACACGTATACACGGAACTTAAAAAATTTAGTGTTTTTTATATAGCAGAAGAAAAAAATCAAAATAAAGCGCTTAAAACAGAAATTTCGCTTTACGAAGAAATAAAATCGAAGTTTGGATCAGAAGAAAGAATTTTACTCTCAGTACTTGCATCAAAACTTAATGGCATTGTATCTGGATTTGCTAGTGAGAAAGAAGCAGAAGAAATACTAAGTAAATCAGCGCTTTCAGATCAAGCAAAAGAACGTGTTCGAGAAATTATTGCTAGGCGTAGTGAAGAAGGATAATGTGTAGTACTAAACATATAATTATTTTCCTGTATAAATAAAAATACTCTTTTAATTTTCGAAGAGTATTTTTTTTATAAATAATCTATATAATATAAAAAAAGTGAAATTTAATTTGACAAGATTGAAATTTCTTTTTATAATACAAAGTGAATGAACGTTCATTTGCGAGTTTGTTTTTTGCGTCTTATAAAATGGATAAAAATACAATTATTGTTTTTAGAAAAAAGTATATAAGCAATTATATAAATTATAAGGAGATGACACATATGAAATTCGAAAAATCAATAAAGGAATTAATAAAAAAACGTCGCTCGGTTAGAACGTTTACAGATAAAAAAATAGGTGATGAAAAACGAATGATTTTAACAAATGTAATGAATGAACTTAGTGACAATAAGTTTAGATTTATGATTATGAATATTGATCTTAACGAAGGTACAAAACTTGGTACCTATGGCATTATCAAAGGCGCATCAACTTATATACTTGGAGTTATGAAAAAAGAATATGGTGATGATAAAGAAATGTCAGCCAAATTTGGATATTCCTTTGAAGAGATTATACTAAAATCTTCAGAACTTAACTTAGGAACATGTTGGATGGCTGGTACATTTAACAAAAAACATGTTGATGATTTACTTCATCTTGGTGATGATGAACAGATTGTTATGATCGCACCTATAGGATATGAAAAGGCAAAATCAACAACTGAAAAAATATCAAGATTTTTCGCTAAATCTGATCAGAGAAAACCATGGGACGAATTATTTTTTGATGGTGAATTTGATCAGCCACTTAATATGAAAGAAGCAGGTATTTATAAAGATGCACTTGAAATGTTAAGACTTTCTCCTTCAGCTATAAATCTTCAACCTTGGAGAATACTAAAGACAAAAAGTGGCTATGATTTTTACTCAGTGAAAGCTAAAACTACAGATAAAAAAGATAAAAAAATTGATATTACACATAATGATATAGGGATTGCAAAGTATCATTTTGAACATACTTTAATTGAAGATGGAGTTAAAGGGGAGTGGATTAAAAAGACTGATGAATATATAATTCATGAAAAATATGAATATGTTTGTTCATGGAATTAATTAATATATCAATATTTTAATAATTACTAGTTAATCCAATAATTGAAGATGAGGCAGAATATGGTATCATTAAATAACTAGATTAATAAATAGGATTAAAGTGTTAGATAAACTAATATTTTAATCCTTATTAAATATGGGGGTGATTTGATGATTAAAGAAGAAAAAAAACATGCTACAAATCATACAGATAAAGTTGGACTTATAAAAGAATATCTACTAAATTCGTATAATAGATGTAGCAATTATGATATAGATAAAGATATGATTATAAGTAAAAATATAATTACAGGAGAAGAATTAAATAAAGTTTTGCTTGGTAATATTCAGTTTATGGCGATAGCAAAACCTTTTACAGATCAACTATATGACTTTGTTAAAGGTTCAGAATTTTTAGTAATACTTACTGATAGAGATGGATGCATACTTAGCATAGTTGGAGATGAAAAAATTCTTAAAAAAGCAAGTTCCTATAGAATGGAAATAGGTGCATATATGAGTGAAGAAGCAATTGGTACTAATGCTATGGGAACTTCTATAGCTGAGGATATGGCCGTTCAAATTTCGGGTGATGAACATTTTATAAAGGCTTATCATACTTGGACTTGTTCAGGTGCACCAATACATAATGAGAATGGTGAAATTATTGCCTCGCTTGATTTAACTGGTAACTGTAAGCTTGTACATTCACATACATTAGGAATGGTAGTTGCTGCAGCAAAATCCATAGAATCGAGTATAATCCTTGAGAGTAAAAATCAATTGTTAAATAAAAATAATTTACTTGTTGAGTCATTAATTAATTCTATACAAGAAGGAATTTTATATTGTGATTTACAAGGCAATATACTTATATCCAATAAACAGGCATCATCTATGTTCGGATATAGCAAAAAATCATTTGCTTCTATTTGTATAAATGACATTATGGATAGTTGGGATGATGTAAAAAATCATTGCTTAAAATTGGATGAATTAAATAATGAGGATGTCATGGTGATTGCTAAAACTAACAAATTATATTTCAATTTAAATGCTTACCCAGTTATTGAGAGTGGTGAGGCATATGGTGTTATTTTAACTTTTAACGATATAAAGAAAGTTAGAAAACTTGCAAGTAAAATATTTGCAAGAAAAGCGATTTATACCTTCGACAAAATTATAGGTGATTCACAAAATATAGATGAATTTATAACTTTTGCTAAAAAAATATCTGATAGCAAGTCAACTATACTTATAACAGGAGAAAGTGGAACTGGTAAAGAAGTATTTGCGCAAGCTATTCAAAACTATAGTCCAAGAAAAAATGAAGCTTTTGTTGTTATTAACTGCGCAGCGATACCAAGAAATCTTATAGAATCTGAGTTATTTGGATATGAGGATGGTGCTTTTACAGGTGCTAAGCGTGGAGGACAAATTGGTAAGTTTGAGATTGCAGATGGTGGAACTATTTTTTTAGATGAAATAGGTGAAATGCCACTTGAGATGCAAACGAAATTACTTAGAGTAATTGAAGAGGGAACTATTATCAGAGTTGGTGGCAATGAAACAGTTCCTGTAAATGTTAGAATAATTGCATCAAATAATAAAAAATTACGTGACGAAGTTGCAAGAGGTAATTTTAGGAATGATTTATATTATAGACTAAACGTTATACCAATGGAACTTCCACCACTAAGAGCGAGAAGTGAAGATATACCATTACTTGCAAATTATTTTATGAAGAAAATTTCTCATAGAATAAATAAAAAGCCGATTATGATAGATGATGCTTCAATGGAAATAATAAAGAATTATAGTTGGCCTGGTAACGTACGTGAACTTGAAAATTTTATAGAGCTATCTATTAATAAAGAAAAACTATCAATAGAGCTTCTTAAAAATGAAGTTAAAATAAAGGAATATGCTTATGAATCGATTAAATTTATATCATTAGATGAAAAAGAGTGTGAGTATATTAGAAAAATTTTGATAAAAGAAGACTTTAATATTACAAATACGGCAAAATTATTAGGTATAGGAAGAAATACTTTATATAGAAAATTAGAAAAACATCTAATAAAGTGTAGTAGAGATTGTTTCACCAAAAACGATTGTTCAAATATGGAACACTGTTCCAATATTGAACAGTGATATCGCTGAAGACTGTTCCGTTATTGAACAGTCTTTTTTCATGCGAATTTTTCGTATATGTATTTTGTTGTAATAGCTTGCTTCTGGAGATTGGCATGAATATTGCTTTATATATGAATAGACTATTATTAAATTTATAAAGGAGGAATATTTATGTACGGTTATAATGGGAAGTATCTTAGAATTAATTTGAAGACACGAGAAGTAAAGGTTGAAAAACTTGATCTTGATATTGCAAAAAAATACATAGGAGGTAGAGGTCTTGGAACTAAGTTTATGATGGATGAAGTTGATCCTAAAATAGACGCACTTAGTGCAGAAAATAAACTTATGGTTGTTACTGGTCCGCTTACAGGAACTGCAACTCCAACCGGTGGAAGATATATGGTAGTTACTAAGTCGCCACTTACAGGAACAATTGCAAGTTCAAACTCAGGCGGTTACTTTGGAGCAGAGCTTAAGTTTGCAGGTTACGATATGATTATATTTGAAGATAAATCTGATCTGCCAGTATATGTAAATATAGTAGATGATCTTGTAGAGATTAAAAATGCAGATCATTTATGGGGTAAATTAGTTGGTGAAACAACTGACGAACTTCAAAAGATTCACGGCGAAAAATCTAAAGTACTTACTATTGGCCCTGCTGGTGAAAACTTATCTAAACTTGCAGCTATTATGAATTGTAAAGATAGAGCGGCTGGAAGATCAGGTGTAGGAGCTGTTATGGGGTCTAAAAATCTTAAGGCACTAGTTGTAAAAGGATCAAATACAGTCGGCATAAAAGATCCTGAGGGACTTAAAGAGGTATTTAAAGAAAGTGTCAAGAAAATAAGAGAGAATGGAGTTACTGGCGAAGGCTTACCAACCTATGGTACTGCAGTTCTTGTAAATATTATTAATGAGAATGGAGCATTCCCAGTAAATAACTTCCAAGGTTCTTATGATGAAAGAGCGGATGAACTTAGTGGGGAAACTTTAAAAGATAAATATTTAGTTAAAAAAACAGCTTGCTATAGATGTCCAATTGCTTGTGGCAGATGGTGTAGCATTGATGGAGAAGAGATGGCAGGTCCTGAGTATGAAACTCTATGGGCATTTGGATCTGACTGTGGTATACATGAACTTAAAGAAGTAATTAAAGCAAATCATTGGTGCAATGAGCTTGGTCTTGATACTATTTCGACTGGAGCGACACTTGCTGCTGCTATGGAACTTAGACAACTCGATATAATTAAAGCTGAGGAAATTGATGGATCTCCTCTTGAATTTGGTAATGCAGACTCTATAGTTGAGTGGACTAAAAAAATGGCATATAGACAAGGATTTGGAGATAAACTTGCAGAGGGTTCATATAGACTTGCAGATATGTATGGAAGAGCAGACTTATCTATGAGTGTTAAGAAACAAGAACTTCCAGCTTATGATCCTAGAGCTATTCAGGGACAAGGGCTTCAATATGCTACTTCTAATCGTGGTGGATGTCATGTTAGAGGTTACTTAATTTCACCAGAAATTCTTGGTTTACCAGAAAAATTAGATAAGTTTGCACTTGAAGGAAAAGCTTTTTGGGCAAAAGCATTCCAAGATTTGACGGCGTCTATCGATTCGCTTGGACTATGTTTATTTACTTCATTTGCACTTGGCGCTGATGATTATGCTAAACTTATAAATGCTGTTTCTGGAACTGAACATACTGGTGATAGCATATTTGAAGCTGGAGATAGAATTTGGAATATAGAAAAGATGTTTAACCTTGAGTCTGGAGTTGCCCCATCAGAAGATAAACTTCCAAGAAGATTACTTGAAGATGAAATTCCAGATGGACCTTCAAAAGGTTGGACTCATAAATTAGATAAGTTACTTCCAGAGTATTATGAACTAAGAGGATGGAACAAAGAAGGAATTCCAACTAATGAAAAGTTAGAGGCTCTTGGAATTAATTTATAGGAGTTGATTTTTTTGAAAGTTGAAATTAGGTTATTTGCAACCTTTAGAGATGGTAGAGATAAAAAGGTATATATAGATATGGATGAACCTACGCCAAAGAAACTACTACTCGAGATTGGTATATTTGAAGAGGATGTTGCGATTCTTTTAATTAATGGTCATGACGGTAAGTTTGATCAAGATATACTTGAAAACGATTACTTATCTGTATTTCCACCAGTTGGAGGTGGGTAGGTGAATAGGTATATTAAGAACGGCATATTTACAAGTGAGGAAATGAGTATACTTAGAAGTTCAAATATATGCATAATCGGTTGTGGTGGTCTTGGAGGTCATATACTTGAGATGTTAGCGCGTCTAGGTGTAGGTAACTTAACTATAGTTGATGGTGATGTTTTTGACGAAAGTAATCTTAACAGGCAAATTCTTTCGAGTGAAAGTAACATTGGAAAATCAAAGGTTATGGAAGCACTTAAAAGAATAGAATCTATAAATTCAGATGTAGTAATCAAACCTATAAATGAATTTGTAACTGGCGAAAATGTAAATGATATCATAAAATCCTCTGAGCTTGTGATTGATGCACTTGATAGCATAGACGATAGAAAAATTCTTGCACATGCATGTGAATCTAGTAATAAAATTATGATTCATGGTGCAATTGCAGGGTGGTATGGTCAAGTAAGTACAATATATCCTGGCGATAAAACCATAGATAGATTATACCCTTCAAAACATAAAAAGGGGGTTGAAGTTTCTCTTGGAAACCCATCATTTACACCAGCATTAATTGCTTCAATTCAGGTATCAGAAGCTTTAAAAGTAATTACTTCAAAGCCACATACACTAAGAAATAAGATAATGTATATTGATCTTTTATATAATGATTTTGAAGTTATCGAGATATAATTAATACATGAATATTTTTAATTCATAAAAATTAATTAGTCTGAGTTAGTAAATTCAAAAATAGCTATGGATCCTTGTGATTCATAGCTATTTTAATTAATGCAATTAATTTGAGTATTTTGAAACTAGGGTTTTTAAGTGGATTGTTTTTACTTTGATTTATGCACCAGCAGACATAAATTTCATTCTAAATTTGTATACAAGTTGCTTACAAACATCATCATTTGCTCTAAATACGATATGATTGAGTGGAAAAGTTAGTTTTCCCATTTGACGAGCTTCTTTTTGTATTACTTCAATTGACCAATTGTCGCCATAATAAGTAGTTTGATCTTTGAAATCAGATATTTCACAGAGGTATTCATCGATATATTTGAGATGTATAGCGCTAATTATAGTTTCTTCTTTCATAAAAAATCTCTCCTTGTTTATAATTTTATTTTTTGAATTTACAATATTTCACTTAGCATCGAGTTAATTATATAGCTATCTATATTATACAATAAAGTATAAAATATGCTCTAAATCTAAAATAAAGCTTAATATAAGAATTTAATCTTTATATGTGGGTATATATATATTAGAAAATATGATATATATTTGAAGGGAAGTGGCAAATGTATACAATGATGTTTCTTTATCTAATTTGTAGCATTATATATGTTTTTATAGGTCTTGTTATATATTTTAATAATAAAAGAAGTCGGTTAAATCAAACTTTTCTAGGAATCTGTATGTTACTCTTCTTATGGACTTTTTTTCTTGCATTAATGTCTGCTACAAAAGATGCGAGCGTAGCAACTTTATTTAGGGTTCTTTCGGTATTTTCATGGGGAACATTATATTCATTGTTACTTTTATTTATTATATTCTTGACGGAAAATAGTAAGTATTTAAAAACAAAATTGCACTATATAGTTATTTTTTTGCCAACGTTTATGTCTTATTACCTATATATATTAGATCCAGTTACGATTGATCATATTGTTAAAATTGATATAGGATGGGCCTTTCTTAACCCTACTGATAAAAGTTTTTTGTGGAATGTGTTTTTTAACACTTACTACAGTATATATATGATAATTGTACTTATACTGCTTATTAGGTGGTATAGAAAAACAAATATTAAAAGACATAAAGAACAAGCAAAAATAA
This sequence comes from Acidaminobacteraceae bacterium, assembly GCA_049647005.1. Lineage (GTDB taxonomy): Bacteria > Bacillota > Clostridia > Peptostreptococcales > Acidaminobacteraceae > JBARWW01. The sequence continues at coordinate 7,539 of JBARWW010000014.1, forward strand.
TAATTGTGACAATGTTTTTAACATTTATACTAGGATCATTAACAGATGTCATCTTTCCAATTGTTGGTATAGAATTAATGCCGCCTATAACTGTTTTTATAGCTCTGAGTATAATATTTGCTATTGCATATTCAATGCTAAAGTTCGGTCTTATGGTTATAACAAATGAAAAGGTAGTTTCAGATGTATTTGAGATAATGAATGAAGGTCTTATTATTTTAGATCATGACTATAATATTAATGGCATAAATGAAGGCGCACTTAACATGATCGGTTATAATAAAAAAGATTTGCTTTATAATAGCATAGAAATGCTCTTTGATCATGATGATATAATTAGCAAACTTAATCATAGTTCAAGTAGCGAACTCAATATTCTTATGAAATCTAAAGATTGCCTTCCAATACTCGCTTCAACATCAATATTGTTAGATAACTTTGGTGATAGATTAGGTAATCTTTTGATATTTCAGGATTTATCAAGTTATAAAAAGATACAAAGTGAGCTTGAAGAAGCTTATGATGATTTAGAGCTTAAAGTAAGAGATAGAACACACGAGTTAACACATGTAAATACCCAACTTGGTATAGAAATTGATATGCGAATAGAAAAAGAAGCGAGAATAAGAGATCTTGCTTATAACGATCAGCTTACAGGTCTTCCAAATAGAAAAAGTTTTAATAAACACTTAGATAATACTATTAAAAAATCAAAAAAAAATAATAGTATTTTTGCGGTTCTTTTTTTAGATTTAGATAGATTCAAAATGATAAATGATACTCTTGGACATGACCAAGGTGATTTCTTATTAGAGAAAGTTGCTACTAGGCTAAAACTTTTATTTGGTGAGGGAGATTATCTGGCAAGAGTTGGAGGGGATGAATTTATTGTATTAATCGATAATTTATCAAGTGTAAAAGATGCTCAGAATATATGTGGTATGATTCTTAAAAGTTTTAACTATCCATTTAATTTAAATATTGGTGATATATATACAACGACAAGTATCGGTGTTGCAATGTTTCCAAGTGGTGGTGTAGACTCAAAGGC
>JBARWW010000015.1:0-6644 GCA_049647005.1 Acidaminobacteraceae bacterium
TCTAACACGACAGTGTCTCAACATTCGCATCTATTTTCGGTGATGATCTTAAAATTTACATATTTATTTTGGTTCGAAGAGAGTGTTTAGATAAGTAAGCGAACATCGAGAACTGCGGGAACGTTAGATAACATTAAACTTAAGGAGGTGTTGTGGAAAAATGGAGATTTTAAAGAAATATGAAAATAGCAATTTAAAACCACTTCTACAGCTTAGTTCTGTAACAGCAATGCTTGATTCATTTTTAATTAAAAGAATTTCAGATATAAAACAAGCTAGGTTTTTAAGGCTAATAGATAGTTTAGATGATGGAAGTATTAATATTAAAGATGAAGAGATAAAATCAGATGATTTTATAAACAAATTTTTACTTACTACTAATTCCGTAATAAATACTAGAAAGTTAGCTAAGCAGGATTTATTTACCAGGCTTTTTAAAAATAGTATTGAAAGTAATGAATTATTGATTGATGATTTTGAAGAGCTAATTATTATTCTAGACTCATTATCACAAAGGGAATTAATAATATTAATGAATTTGAAGCGTTATGAAAACAAAAAAAATTATGATCATATCATGGATGAAAATGACGAGTATGCTTATGCTAAGCAGTTTTGGAGTGAATTTATGAATGAAACACAATTAGAGTTGAAAATAGAAGCAGATATTTTAATAAGTCACTTAACTCGATTAAATAGAACCGGATTATATAGGACCTATAATGGATTTTGGACATCAAACGACATTGTAGGTAAAACGACGAAGTTATTTGATGAATTACAAAAGGCACTTATTTAGAGCAAAAAAAGTTTAACATCATCTAACACGACAGTGTCTCAACATTCGCTTGTATTATCAGGCGTTGTTTTAAGATTAAGATGACTACTTTGATTTTAAAAGAGTGTTTGGATAAGTAGCGAACATCGAGAACTGCGGGGACGTTAGTCATCATATAAATACTAGGATTATTTATTGATGTATATATTGCTCTTTCATGTTTTTATTCTATTGAATGAGTATATTTATATTTTTAAAAGTAAAAAACTAATTAAAAGCGTATTAAAAACCAAATTGTTCAAAAATGGACTTGGAAAAAGTTGATGTTAGAATTGAGTAATTGTTAAGTGGAGGTATAATTTAAAAAGCGTATTTAAAAGCAAATTTTACGGCATTATATTTGAAAGGAAGTATTGATACAAGAATTGAGTAATCGTTAAGTGAAGTATAATCTTAAAGGTAAATTTATCAAAAAGAAAATTGAAATAAAGGATTGATTCAAGAACAAAGTTATATTTTGTAGAAGTATAAATTTAAAAGCAATGTTATTGTTTGACTTTCTGACAAGCAATTTTAGCGAAAACAGATTTATTATTTAAAAAGAATTTATACAGACGTCTAACACGACAGTGTCTCAACATTCGCTTATATTTTCAGTGATGATTTTGAGATTTACATATTTATTTTGGTAAAAAAAGTGGTTATATAAGCAAGCGAACGCCGAGAACTGCGGGAACGTTAGTCAACATGAAATCACGAGCACGTTTAAAGTGAAGCATGGTTTTTATTTTATGAAATTTTATTTGAAGTTGATTTTTTTTATTATTTTTACAGATTTAAACCCAGTTTTAAGGGCAGTTTAGATTATATGTATTTTTAAAAAATATGATTTCAAGAATTGGAATTGATTTTTGAAATAAAAGTTTAAAAGCGGATGTTATTGCAAGACTTGCGTATATATAAGTTTTCGAGAATTATATAAATTCTTTTAAGCCGCACTTTCACGATTGTCTAACACGACAGTGTCTCAACATTCGCATCTATCTTAGGTTATGATTTTGAGATTTACATATTTATTTTGGTTCGAAGAGAGTGATTAGATAAGTAGGCGAACGATCGAGAACTGCGGGAACGTTATGCATCATTTTTTCTATGTATATTTGAGGAGTGAAATTATGTATTCAAAGTGGAATAAAATTGATCTTCATATTCATACGGATATGTCGAAACAAACCAAAGCAAATGATTATGAAGGATCTTTTTCTGTAGATACTTTATATGAAAAATTGAAAGAAAATGAGCTAGATATGGTTTCTTTAACAGACCATAATATTATAAATTGTAGTGCTTATTCTGAATTAATAGAGAAAGATATAGATCTTTTAGTGGGTGTAGAATTAGATGTATCGATTAATGCAGTTGAACTAAAAGAATATATTTATTCTCTAAATGAACAAACAGGCGAAAAGATAAAACATAAACCATTTCATGCTTTAGTTTTATTTGAAACAAAAGAGTTCAATATTTTAAGTGAAAAATTAGAAAAGATGTATTTAGATATTTCAGAGAAAGAACTTGAAAACACAATAAACCTAACTGCTAATAAATTTTTGAGGTGTACAACATTGGAATATATAGTAAAACATTTTTCTGATGAAAACTTCTTTATAATTGCACATGGGAATAAAGAGAAAGGAATTGTTGAATCCTGTTCAACTGGAAATAATATTTGCCATGCTCAACATGAAATTCTTATTGGAAGTATATCGGCATTAGAAATGAAAAGTAACTCTAAAACTCAAAGTGTAATAAATAAGTATAATGATGGTTTTAAAAAATTACTTAAAAGAGATTTTCAAATTATTAACCCAACTTCTTACGTATCATTTTCAGATAACCATAACTGTAATGCATATAACTTACGAGAATATAAAACGTGGATTAAAGGAAAACCAACTTATGAGACTTTGAGACTTGCTTTTTCAGACCCTGATAGTCGAATTCACACATCGAATCAGCCTCCTAGAACAAATGCAAATTATATTGAATGTATGAATATTTGTGTAAATGAAGAACAACAGGAAGTTCATTTTTCTCCTCAACTTAATGTAATTATAGGTGGTAGATCATCAGGTAAGAGTTTATTATTCAATTCAATTATTAATTTGAATAATAGATTTTCTCTTGAAGATAAAAAACTATTTCGTAAAAATTATGCAAATATGGTTGATAGTGAAAAAACAGTCGCAAAATTAAGTGTTGGAAAATATGAACATTCAATTTCTATACCTGGTGAAGCATTCTACCAAGAATCAATAATCAAGTTATTTGAAGAAGAAGATGGATTAAAAAGTAAACTATCTGATGAATTTATAGATGTAGATGATTCGATAATACAAGAAAGTGAATTAAAGGTAGATAATGTAGTATCTGAACTTTTAAAAGCATATAAAGAGTATTTTGAAATAGCTTCGAAGATTCAAAAGGGAGATATAAGAGATCATATTCAACTATCAGTAAGAAAAAGCGAAAAGTTATTTGGAGTTGATATGGAAAAAATCATTGTAAAAGCTGATCTTAAACAATTTAGAGATTTATTAAGTGAAATTGATGATTATACGAATGAGACGATAAAAATTAGAGATAAAAAATTATATGGAGAGGATGTTTTTACTGAAAGTGAAAAAGTTGAGTTTAACAATTTATTAACTCTACTTTCAATTAAAAATATTGATAACACAAGTAAATTGAGAGCTGAGGAACTCAAAATAAAATTTAAAGATCAAGTTAAAAATATACTTAATCAATATATTTCAGAGGAACTATCGAATGAAAGACAATTAATTGAAAGCACGAAAAATATACTAAATGAGTATATGCTAGATTATGAAAAATATTTCCGTTCAAAATTTAACCTTAAGGTAGCTTGTAAAAAATTAGAAGAGCTTGATGTTAAAATCGAAGATAAAATGTTAACAAAATCTAATTATAAATTTATAACAAAAGTAAATTTGAATATATCTGGTAATAAAATAATTGAGGATTTCTTTAAAGAGAAAATTATGAATTATGTAACACAATATAATTTGTATAACAATTTACTATTTCTAGCAAATTCAGTTTATGTAGACACGCGTATAAAACAACATACTGATGATGGGAAGAAGCCAGATCGGTTAAGTGCAAAACTAAAAGAATATATACGATCTGTAAAAAGCAACAAGACCTATGAAATAATTGAAGTTGTAGAAGATAGTCATGAGATAAGTACACTATCTACTTCTCAAGGAAAGAAAGCATCAATTTTTCTTGATATAAAACTCAATAATATGTTAATGTCTCATGATTATAATGTTCTTTTTATAGACCAATTGGAAGACAATATAGATAACAAATATATTAGTAAGGAACTAGTAAGTCTCATTAGAGAGATAAAAAAGAAAATACAAGTTATATTGGTTACACATAATCCTAGTATCGCTATTTATGGTGATGCTGAAAATATAATAATAGCTGAAAATATAGCAAATAGTTTTTCATACAGGCAAGGCGGCCTTGAAGATTCTGAAATACGAGAGGAAGCATGTAGAATACTTGATGGTGGCGAGGTTGCCTTTAAAAATAGAATGGATAAATACAATATAGATGTTTTATTTGGGGATGGTGAATAGTATGAATTTAAATATAAAACTAGTAGAAAAATCAATTCATGTAAAATTTTCTAAAGAGATTATACAGCAACAAAATTATTCAATGGATGAAGAAGTTAATTTTACAGAGTTAATAATTATCCTGAGTGAATTAAACGAAAGTATTACTATAATTCCGGAAAGTTATGAAACGTTTAAGACCGAAAATCCAAATCAATCAGATGAAAATTACAAAATCATAAGTTACTTGTATCGAATATTAAAATCGTATAACGAATGCTATATAGAAATTTTTCCGATAGTTGCTGAGGAATAAGCAAAAACAACGCATAACACGACAGTGTCTCGACATTCGCATCTATATTTTGCGATGATTTTGATACTGTCATGTTTTTGTTGGTTAAAGAAGGTGTTTATATAAGCATGAGAACATCGAGAACTGCGGGAACGTTATATGACAGTTTTGGCTTTAGATAGATTGGAAAAAGTGGGTGAAATAAATGATTGAAAACTATAAAGTGATACTTCTTACAGAGTTACTAGCACAAGAAATATGTTCTTGGAAGTATGAAGGGAAATATTCAGTTTATAATTTTTCTGATTGGAATGAAGTAGTTAAAAATAAATGGGATTTATCAATAAAAGAAAAAAGAGAACGGGAATTTGTAGGTATAACATATAATGATAATTTCATTGCCTATGGAAGGATATTCAGTGTTGATGACAATACATTTTTAGGTGTTGGTATTAAGCCTGAACTTTGTGGAAGTGGTCATGGGAAAAACGTTATGAATTTGCTCATAGAAGAAGCTAAAAAAAGAAGTTTAATAGAAAATATTTATGTTGAATTAAGAACATTTAATATACGAGCAGAGAAATGTTATAAAAGTATTGGATTTAAACTAATTGATGAATATATGAAAAAAACTTTTAATGGTGAGGATAAATTTTATCTAATGAAATTAGAGAAAAAGAGTGGAAATTAACACGCCAAAACCATCATATAACACGTCAGTGTCTCAACATTCGCATTATTTTTCGGGTGTAGTTTTGAGATTTGTAAGTTTATGTTGGTTAAAAAAAGTGTTTATATCAGTAGCGAACATCGAGAACTGCGGGAACGTTAGCAGACACTTTAAGTACTAACAATAAATAGTGTAAATTTGCATGCAAATATGATATAATATATACAAGAGAGGTGATATTATGTTGGCAAAAAGACAAGACTTTCGTGGAGCATTAGATCATATTATTTCAGTATCAGATTTAGGTAGAGGTAAGGCATCTAAAGTTATTCAAAGTGTAGAATTGAATAAAGATCAATTTATAGTTGTAAAAAATAACAAACCACAAGCAGTAATTATGTCTGTTGATGAATATAATGAATTACTTGAGTCTAGAGAAGAATTGGAGTTGTTAACATTAGCAACTAGTCGACTTCAAAATGCTGATGAATCAGAATATACAGATTTTGATGATATGCTAAAAGAATTGAACATTACTGAAGAAGAGTTAGATGAACTTGAAGATTCGGTGGTGATAGAATAATGTGGTCAGTTAAATTTAGTCCAGAAGCAATGAAGGACATGAAAAAAATAGATAATAGTTTACGTGCACAAGTTTTAGTAGGTATACGTAAAGTAATGAAGAATCCACTTCCTCAAAGTGAAGGAGGATTTGGAAAACCATTAGGAAATGTAGGTGGAACAGATTTAACTGGATTTTTTAAAATAAAGTATAGAGGAATTGGAATACGGGTTGTATATACTTTAGTACGTAAAGATGAAATTATGAATATAATTGTAGTTTCTCTTAGAGAAGATGGCGTCAGTTATCAAAAGGCAGAGAAGCGAAAAGACAAGTATGGAAAGAAAATTTTCGAAGATATATTTGAGTAGACTAATCAAAGTTGACTTTATAAAAGTACTTAAAGCATCTTCTAACACGACAGTGTCCCGACACACCCTTTGCAGTGATGTAGAGGGTGTATTTTTATCCGCAAACTGGTATAATATAACTTAGTTAAGATAAAAAGGTAAGGGTGCGATCGTGAACTGCGGGAACGTTATATGATATTAATTCATTAGCAATTATATAAAAAGAAAAAGTTGTCTGTTTGGATAAGGGGTTAATTAATGAATCTTATAGAAACTATAATAGAGTCTAATTTTGATGATGTATTTAAATTTTTAATGGAGTCTGATGAAAAAATAGGA
>JBARWW010000016.1:0-23972 GCA_049647005.1 Acidaminobacteraceae bacterium
GTTTTTTGTCATAGATAAAGATATAACATACATACCTAAAACAGTAAGTATGAATACAGGAGCTAGTACTAATAATTGCTTTCTATTCATATTACACCCCACTTAATATTTTTTCTACACAAAGAAAACGGGTACCCTTAAGAGTACCCTAAAATCATTATATACAAATTCAAAGTATAATGAAACATTTTTTGACTAAGTTTGTTTCATTATAACTTTATTTTGAAAACTAATTGCTATATAGAAAAGTATTTTATAGCATTTTCTCTTGTCGCCTTTGCCACAACTTCAAATGTAAGACCTTTAATCTCAGCAATCATCTGACAAACATGTCTTACATGCATAGGCTCATTTCTTTTCCCCCTATGTGGTACTGGTGTAAGATATGGGCTATCAGTTTCTATGAGTAATCTATCAAGTGGAACAACTTCAACAGTTTCAACCGTCTTTCTAGCATTTTTATAGGTTACTGGTCCAGCAATAGATATATATGCTCCCAGTTTTATATACTGTCTAGCAAGCTCCGCACTACCAGAGTAGCAGTGAAGTAGTACTCCTGTCTTAAATGAATCCACCTCTCGAAGTATATCAAAAACGTCTTGATTTGCATCACGATCATGGATTATAACTGGTAGTTTTAGTTCTTTTGCCATCTCTAGCTGCTTTTTAAAGCAAAACTTTTGTATGTCTCTTGGAGAATTATCATAGAAATAATCAAGTCCAATTTCTCCAATAGCTTTTACCTTATCTTTTCCTGCCATAGATTTAAGTAGCAATAGCATAGACTCATCCATGCTATCTGCTTCATGTGGATGAATACCTACAGCTGCATATATAAAGTCGTATTTTTCACTAAGTGCTACTGAATTTACCGACGACTCAAAGTCAGCACCGGGGTTCATAATTAAATCTATACCATTATTTCTTGCTCTATTAATTACTTCTTCTCTATCTTCTTCAAACTTATACGAATCTAAGTGTGCATGAGAATCAAATAACATAAGTCCTCCTATGATACAGTAGTTCCTGATTTTAAAGTTGAACTAACAAGCTCAAGCTCTTTTCCATCTGCTGCAGCAAGTATCATACCCTGAGAAAGTACTCCTCTAAGTTCTACTGGCTTTAAGTTTGCAACAAGTATTACTTTTCTACCAACTAGTTTGTCTGGCTCATAGTACTTAGAGATTCCAGAAACAACTTGTCTCTCCTCTGTTCCTACCATTAACTTAAGGACAAGAAGTTTGTCTGCATCAGGATGTTTTTCACACCCTGTAATTTCAGCAACTTTAAGGTCTAATTTAGCAAAGTCTTCTATAGTTATTTCTTCTTTAACCTTAGATTTTTTCTTTTTCTTCTTTTTCTCTTCTTTCTTCTCTTCTACTGGATCACCTGATGTTCCCTGAAGATCAGCTAGTTCTTTTTTAACATCAATTCTTGGGAATAAAGATTCACCCTTAACAAGTTTTGTTCCAACTTCTAGTAATCCAAACTGCTTTGAAGAATCCCAAGTTGTAATCTCACCTTCACTAATTCCCATCTGATCCCACATTTTTCTTGCTGTATGGATCATAAATGGTTGTATTAATGTAGATATAATTCTAATAGTCTCTGATAAATTATATAAAACTGTGTCAAGCTTTGGCTTATCAGATTCTTCTTTAGCAAGAACCCAAGGTGCTGTCTCATCAATATACTTATTTGATCGTCGTATAACCTTCCAGATTTCCTCTAAGGCATTAGAGAAGTCTAGCTTATCCATTTTTTCTTCAACTTTATCAGCCGCTCCACTTGCTATAGCAATTAGATCAGCGTCAAAATCAGTAACAAAGTCTGATTTAACTATTAATCCTGAGTTATATTTTTCAACCATTGCAATTGTTCTACTAACTAGGTTACCTAAATCATTCGCAAGATCTGAGTTTATTCTATTTAATAATACTTCGTTTGTGAACATGCCATCTTGTCCAAAGCTATACTCACGAAGCAAGAAGTATTTGAGTGCGTCAACGCCGTATCTCTCTATTAATACTATAGGATCTACTACATTACCTAGAGACTTAGACATTTTTCCACCTTCAAGAAGTATCCATCCATGGGCAAATACTTTCTTTGGAACTGGAATATCTAGAGCCATTAACATTGCTGGCCAAATAATTGTATGGAATCTTACGATTTCTTTTCCAACTAGATGAACATCCACTGGCCAGTACTTTGCAAAATCACCATTCTCATCATTTGGATATCCAAGTGCAGTAATGTAGTTACTTAATGCGTCTAACCATACATAGATTACGTGCTTAGTATCAAATGGTACTGGAATACCCCAGTCAAATGATGTTCTAGTAATACAAAGATCATCAAGACCTGGCTTGATAAAGTTATTTATCATCTCATTTACTCTACTTTTGGGTTCAAGGAATCCTTCAGTATTTTCAAACAAATCAAGAAGTCTATCTTGATACTTTGATAATTTAAAGAAGTAAGCTTCTTCTTTAGTGCTCTGCACTTCTCTTGAACAATCAGGACACTTGCCATCGACTAATTGAGTTTCAGTCCAAAACGACTCACAAGGTGTACAGTATAAACCTTCATAATTACCCTTATAGATATCGCCTTTTTCATATAATTTCATAAATATATCTTGAACTGCTTTTTCATGATACTCATCAGTAGTTCTAATAAAAACATCATAAGAAATCTCCATAGACTTCCAAAGTTCTTGAATCTCAGAAACAATTCCGTCAAGGAAATCTTTTGGAGCAAGACCCAGCTCATTTGCTACATTTTCTATCTTTTGCCCATGCTCATCAGTTCCAGTTACAAATTTAACATCATATCCAAGAGACCTTTTGAATCTAGCGATTGCATCTGCTGCAACAGTTGTATAAGTATGACCAATATGAAGTTTTGAACTTGGATAATAAATTGGTGTTGTTACGTAAAAAGTACCTTTACTCATTTTAAATCCTCCTTTGTCCTATTACTCGTTAATAATAGCATCCTATAATTAATATAAACCCTTCGTCTATATTTTTTTAAGTCTACATTTCCCAAAAAAAATAAAAACTCCACCCCCGTAAAGGGACGAAGTGTATAATCGTGATACCACCCAAATTTATGAACATATTGCTAGGTTCAACTCAGTATGAAGTCTTATTAAAGATTCATAAGTTTTATAACGTAAACTTACTCGCCGTGACCTACTTGTTTTCAATCACAGTGCTCAAGGGCCATCTTCACATAGTTTTCCTCATACTAGCTCACACCACACACTAGCTCTCTTTGACGTTTACTAACCAGCTACTCTTCCTATCAACGCAGTATATAAAGTTGTATTGAATTATAGCATATAGCTTTATTAGTGTCAATTACTGAGTATATAGTGATTTTTTTATGTTTTAGCACTTAAATTTTGACAAGTTCAAAATTTACCTATATTTTTTCTATTCTTTATATTATAATAGCATGGTCTGATAAAGAAAGGAGATGACTTTATGGATAGACATATACTTCCTATACTAGGAAAGCTTGAAGATTGCGATATAGATGACCTAAATATTGATTTTAAAAATAATTCACTAATGTTAACAGCCAAATTAGCTAAGTTTGATTCTACTGATTTAGATGAATATTACTTAGCATTCGAAAATATATCCGCATTTTATTTTATCGATGGAACTTCCGAATTCTATAACTCAAATAAAAATACAGCACACTCTATTTTTTATTATGATAATGGGATAGGCGAATTTGCTACAATTAAAGATGTAGATGGTGAACATACTGACGATAATATTTTGTCAATTAGTGTTCCTAACTTTTCGATTAGCTTAGAAAATTCATCAATTTTCCTTGAGACTAATCAACTTAATGTAAATGGTGATTCATTTAACTTTGATTAAATTATAGAACTGACTCTTGTCAGTTCTTTTTTTTAATACGCAAAGTTTCGTAGAGTAAATTTATCCACAAGGCCTAAATAGTAAATTTACTGATTTTTTAACATTATAATTGATTTAAACATGATAGAATATATATAAGTAATTTGGGTAATTAATAATGTAAGCTAAAATAGTATGCTAGATATATTCTAATTTACTTAAGTACCATAAAATTATATAAGCGAGGTGTTTTAATGAATTTGCAATTAACTTTTACCATTGCTGATCTTGGCTGGCTTGTAATATGGGGCCTAGTATCAGCTGCACTTGTTTACTTAGTTCTAATTTTATCTAGGCTATATTCTTCATTAAAAATAGTAAATAAACTTGTTGCAGAAAACAGAGATAATATTGATTTGATTTTGGATGAGATACCAGGTATTTCAAAAAGCGTAAATGAAATAACTGAAGAAGTTGCTCATGGTTCAAAGGCATTTAGAGGAACTGTTGACAATATAGCTTCAACAACTCAGTCTGCTAGTGAAGCTATTAATGAAAATAATAAGATTGTTGACTCTATATCATCATTCTTACATGGGGCCACAATTGTAAAATCGGCCTATGACAAATTCATAGGAAGCGAAAAAGCTGAAAAAGAACCTATACTTAATGACGACAATGACTAATTAGTACATAGAGCCTATACTAAATTTATTTAAAATAATATATATTAGTATAGGCTTTTCTATAGTTAGAAACTTGAATTCATTCAAGTTGTTTCGACATTACCTAGATACTCTGACTTTAACCTTGATTTTATTTAGAAATTTTATATACTATATATATCCTTTTAATGAATAAGGAATTTTGAATAAGCACTTAAAAATCCGAGTGTTTTTTTGTATTATTTTCCGCCTTTTTCTATAATATACCAAATTCAAGTTGTGGCTTTGTAAGTAAATTGCAAAAACAAATTTTTACAATTGCTTAATATGCTCTAATCATATACTGAAATGTATTTGTTTGTTAATTTATGTTATTTTTTTAAAAAGATTCTATTTATTCTCCAAAAAAAGGGTATAATAGAGTTAATTAGATTATATTGTTGTTTTTTAAAAAAAAGTTGATTTCTTTACAAAAAAAGGTTGACTTTTATTTACAACTTAGGTATTATTTAATTGAGCGAAAAATGTCGAATAATGTCTAGAGGAGGAGTTTATATGAAATCAACAGGAATAGTAAGAAAAGTAGACGAATTAGGTAGAGTTGTAATCCCAATCGAGCTTAGAAGAACACTTAGCATAGGTGAGAAAGATGCTCTTGAGATCTTTGTAGAAGGCGATACTATCATTTTAAAGAAATACGAGCCAGCTTGTATTTTCTGTGGTCAAGCTAAAGGTGTTAGAAACCTTAAAGGTAAGAATGTTTGTCCTGAATGTATCACTGAAATTGGTAACTTATAATTAATTTAATTTAATTTGTATTTTAAAGGAGCTATCCATGTGGATAGCTCCTTTAATTTTTTTGATTTATTTATTTGTATTTTTTTGGTGTATACAATTTTATATCTATTAAGCAAATAAATTTTTACAAATCTATTGAGTATTTATATACATCACTTTTGGGAATTTTTCTTAGTTTTGCAACTTCCTTTACTGCATCTTTTTTTCTCATTCCTTCATCTACTAGTTTTACTATGTGTTCTTCGATGCTAAGACTATCAAATTCTGAATCCAGTATCTTTTGATACTCTTCTTCACTTGCACCTTCCACTACTACAACGTACTCTCCTCTTGGATTTTCAGCTGATGAGTAGATGTTTAGCATTTCTGATATTTTAAATCGTTTGTACTCTTCAAATTTCTTAGTGAGCTCTCTAGCACAGACTATGTTCCTATCTCCAAGTATCTCTAACATATCTTTTAAGGTATCTTTTAACCTGTGAGGCGCCTCATAAAATATAAGCGTTCTATCATCATACTTTATTCTCTCAAGTCTTTGCTTTCTCTCTTTTTTATTTCTATCAAGAAATCCCTCAAAAGCAAATCGTCTTGTTGATAGACCAGAAAGTACAACTGCATTAACAAGTGCACTTGGCCCTGGTAAGCAGTATAATTCTATGCCTTCTTCAATTGCACGCTTTATAATTTCTTCGCCAGGATCAGATATTCCAGGCATACCTGCGTCAGATATTAAAGCTATATTTAGACCATCTTTTAATTTATATATAATTGAATCTTCAACCTTAAATTTATTGTGCTCATGATAACTAATCATCTTTGTATCTATCTCTAAATGATTAAGTAGTTTTCTTGAATGTCTTGTATCTTCTGCCGCAATTAAATCAACTTCATTTAAAATTCTAATTGTTCTAAGAGTCATATCTTCTAAGTTACCTATTGGTGTTGGACAAATATATAATGTACCACACTTATTCATTATCGCTACATTCCTTTCCAAATACATCTATTTTTACATTAGAGTAAATATCATAAATTTCACTAGTGTAAGAACCATCATCCTCATACACCACTAGTGGATCCATAAATTTAAGCTCTGGATTTCCAAATTTAACAGCTTTAATAAGTACTATATTAGGCTTTTTGCTTCTCTTTGGATGTACAAATCTAATTTCTTTTGGCTCAAGTCTATGTTTTCTAAGACTACATAATATATCTACAAGTCTGTGTGGTCTATGTATCATGTACATTGTTCCACCGTGTTTCAATAATCCTGCGCTTACACTAATAACATCGTCTAAATTACAAAGTAGCTCGTGTCTTGATATTGCTTTATAAGAAGTTGGATTAATGATTGCATCACCACTTGAAAAATATGGTGGATTTGTTACTACAACATCTATTTTACCTTTTCCAAGATGAGTAAGTGTATTCTTTAGATTATCTTCTATAATTTCAATCTTTTCATCTAAATTATTTAATTTAATTGATCTTCTTGCCATATCAGCCACTTCTGCTTGTACTTCTACACCGTACAACTTTGACGCTTTTGTTTTACCACTTAAAAGTATTGGAATTACTCCTGTTCCGGTTCCAAGATCTACTACTTTCTCATTCTTTTTTACTTTGGCAAAATTACTAAGAAGAACTGCATCTATTCCAAAACAAAAACCATTTGGATTCTGAATAATTTTAAGTCCATCTAACTGAAGATCATCTATTCTTTCACCGTCTTTAATTATAACGCTCATTTGTATCCCCTTCACTTAAAAAACCCATTTAATAAATTTAGAAATTTCTTTCTTTATAAATAAATGGGTTTTTTTATAATTATAGTTGTATTACTACTTTTTCTTACATTTACCTTTATCTTTTTTACAACAAGATTCTTCATCTAAAAGTTTAAGTTCTTTTAGAGTCTCACGATCAAGCTCTTGAAGACCATCTTCATCTTGCTTTTTAGGCTTCTCAATTCTCTTTATATCTTTTTTATAGAATGTATATACCTCATCTGAGTATTCATTCTTATTTTCATTTGTTATTAATCTTACTTTTATAGATTCATGTAATATACTCGTGTCAACTACAAGTCCTTTACCATCTGGAGTTATTATTCTCTCTCCTCTAATTGGCATTCCTTTTTTAAGTTCTTTATAAGTATCGTGCTCATACTTAAGGCAACACATAAGTCTTCCACAAACACCCGATATCTTTGATGGGTTAAGTGAAAGATTTTGATCTTTTGCCATCTTTATAGATACTGGAGCAAAATCACCTAACCAGTTTGCACAACAAAGTCTTACTCCACACGGTCCTATTCCATTTACCATCTTTGCTTCATCACGTACTCCGATTTGACGAAGTTCAATTCTTGTTTTAAACACTGAAGCAAGATCTTTAACAAGTTCTCTAAAATCAACTCTCCCATCAGCTGTAAAATAGAATATTACCTTATTGTTATCAAATGTATACTCAACATCAATTAATTTCATATCTAATTTATGTTTCTCTACTTTACTAACACATACTTCAAATGCATAAGGTCGATTTTCTTGATTAACTCTATGAACTTCATCATCCTCAGGAGTAGATACTCTAAGAACCTTTTTAAGTGGTTGTATTATATCTTCCTCTGGAACGTCTCTTGGACCAATTACTACTGCTCCATACTCAATTCCACGAGCCGTTTCTACAATAACATTTTCGCCTTTTGTTATTTCTATTCCATCTGGATCAAAATAATATATTTTTCCAGCTTTTTTAAATCTTACTCCGACAACATTTATCATTATTAGACCTCCTGAATGTTTAAAACGCACGACTCAAAAGCGAGTGCGCAATTAACATTACTTGCTATTTTTTTCTTAGTATTTTCGATTATTTCTATATATATTAAAGTATTATTTTGATTTAGTAATCTAGATTGTTCTCTTAATTCTTTTTCAAAATCTAGATTAAATATCATGTCAATACTATTAAAAGATTTTAAAAACATCAAATCTCTAAACCATACATTTAAAAGGTCCAAAATCTCATTGATATCTTCTTTTTGATCCCCTATTTCTATTAAAAGATCATATACATTCATCAATTCTTTTTTTATTAATACATCACTTAATTTAACAACTAGCTCTCTATGTTCTTTAAATTTTTCAGATTCAATTATGTTTGTCGCAATACGGAGCGATCCATCTGCAAATTTTGATATAAGTTTAGCATTTTCTGCACTCACATCTTCTTTCTCTATTAAATATTTTTCTATAAGTTCATCTTCAATTTTCCCAAAATCAAGTATTTGACACCTTGATTTTATAGTTGGAAGTAGACTATGTGGTTTAGATGATATTAAAAATATCATACCATAACTAGGTGGTTCTTCAAGTGTTTTAAGTATTCTATTTTGAGCGCTAACTGTCATTTTATCAGCATCATCGATTATAATAATCTTCTTTTCACTCTCATTTGGCTTTATTTTTATAAATTTTTGTATATCTTCAACCTGCTTATTTTTTATAGAGTTTCCATCCGCTTCTATAATCATAATATCAGGATGATTTAAAGAATCAAATTTATGACACGCAGAACAATTACCGCATGCCACTACACTCGACTCTTTGCAAAAAATAGTCTTAGAGACTCCTAAACTTAGAAGTCTCTTTCCTATTCCATTTGGACCAGAAAATAAATATCCATGAGACAGTTTATTTTCCTTCATTGATCCAGCTATATATGCTTTTATTTTTTTATGTCCAATTATATTACGTATATCCATTTAACAACCCACTTCTATATTTTAAGATAATCCTCTACATCTAGAACAAATACAGTTGCACCACCAACAGAAATTTCTATTGGTAAAGTAACATAGCCTCCCGCATCACCCATTATAGATGATGTTGTTGTTATCTCTTTTCTGCACTTGCATTTCTCTGTTATAATATCTAGAACTTCCTGAACCTTTTCTTTCTCTACACCTACAAATAGTGTTGTATTTCCTGATTTTAAAAATCCACCAGTTGAAGCAAGCTTTGTTACTCCAAAATCTGATTTAGTTAAAGACTCCATAAGTTCATGGGCATCTTCATCATGTATAACAGCTATAACCATCTTCATAAGTATCCACCTCCTCAATTATTTTAGTTCTTTCTATTACATTTATACCCTTGAAAAATTAATCTAAAAATCCAATTTTTGTTAGTGGGAATACTCTAAACATGGCTTTTCCAATTATATCTTCTTTTTTTACCGTTCCAACCATAGAACTTCTACTATCAGTACTTCTATTACGGTTATCACCCATCATAAAGAACTCACCATCTGGAACAATAGCATGTATTTCTTCATCTTTTTCCGAACCAAGATATGGCTCTATAAGTTCTTCATCATTTACATACACTTTTCCAGAAAGTATATCTATCTTATCTCCTGGAAGACCTATAACTCTTTTAATAAGCTTCTTATCATCGCCTTCTTTTACATATATCTTTTGTATAAAGTTTAACTTTGATACATCGCTCGCAGTTAGTTTAAGGCTGCTATTAAATGAAACTATATCTAATCTTTCAACATCCTTTGTTCTTCTAAGAACTACCATGTCACCCTCAACTAAAGTCGGGTTCATAGATATGCTGTATATAAGAGTGTTGGTTACAAATATATTAATAAGTCCTACAAATATTACTGCAAATATTATGGCTTTTAACCACTCGATTAATTCCTGTTTCATTTCTTCCTCCACGACATCTAAGTATTTAAAATAATTCTATATTATTATATCATATTACTATAACTTCACTTACTCAAGTATTACATTAATTACGTTTTTTTCACCATTTTTTTTAATACCTTCAAGCTCCACTGAAGATTTTATGAATTCCTTAAGCATGTCAACTTTCGATTTTGTTATAACTTCACCCGGCAGTATATATGGTATACCAGGTGGATATGGTGTTATCATACTCGCTGAAATTCTTCCTATAGAATCTTCTAGACCTATAAGTTGCTTCTTAGATTTTAAGGCCATATATAATGTTTTCTTATACTCGCCATTATAATCTATTTTCAAATTTTCTATATTATTGTTCTCACTATCTATGCTTATTTTACTTTTTATATTATCCTCTAAATTTACTTCATCAAAATCACTTTTACTTATGTTTTCATTAAGTCTCATATCTCTAAAGTTTTTGAGACCTCTATTTAGATTTTCTAAATCAATTTCAATTGTTGCTATTGAGGCTACAAACAAGGAAACTTTCCGATTTGAATACTCACATTGAATACTTTCACTAGCTCTTAAAAATGACTCTAATTCATTTAAATCAATATTATTTTCACTAAGTGCTATATTTATTTTAAATGGATCTACTATAACATTATGCTTTTTAGCTATTATATAGTTAACATTTTTAAAATAATAAAAATCAATAGTGCTATAGAATTTCTTTAACTTTTGAGTGTAGTCATCAACCAGAATACTACCATGTTTTTCACTTATATCAACGGCTATATCAATTGATGCTAAAAGCATATACGATGGTGATGAACTTTGATAAATCCTAAGATAGTTCTCGAGACTTTCTTTCTCTAAAAGAATTGATTTATAATGAAGCATTGAACTCTGAGTAAAGGCTGGTAACATTTTATGAGTACTCTGAACTACAATGTCAGCTCCATAGTCAAGTGATGATTCTGGTAGTAAATCTGACATTTTAAAATGAGCACCATGAGCTTCATCAATTATCACTGGAATTTTATAGATGTGGGCCAGATCAATGAATTTTTTAATATCATAGCAAATACCGTTATAAGTTGGATATGTCAATACAACTGCTTTTACATCCTTATTACTAAGTAATTTTTTTGAGTAGTCTTGGTAGTTTGGACCAATACTAAGATCAAATTCATAGTCAAAATCTATGTCCGCATACACCGCGTGGTAATCATTTATAGTCATTGCGTTATATACTGACTTATGACAATCCCTAGTTGTAAGTATTTTATCGCCATACATTCCTACAGCCGAAATTGCACTAAGTATACCCGTCGTAGTTCCATTTACAAGAAAATATGAACTCTCTGAACCATAATAATCGCTTGCAAAATTCTGAGCATTTGCGATTAAATCCTTAGCATGGTGCAGATTATCGGTTCCATCTATCTCTGTAAAATCTATATTTTCTAGTTTTACACCGCATAAGTAGTCCTTAATTAACCTACCATGTTTATGTCCTGGTACATAAAATGAAGTTATACCATCATTATATATTTTTTTTAATCTATCAATTATCATTTCTCTCATATAACACCTGTTCTTCATATTACAAATAATAGCTAAAACATAGTTTGTCTTAATAAATTACACTCTTAAAAATTTCATATTGTTTATTATTTAACTTTAACCAACTTTGGTCTATCCCTATTACTTGTCTTATTTTTTTTATTATTTCCTTCATACACCTTAAATTTACTTTTCTTAAAAGCCTTATTTTTAACAACTTTCTTTGCGTTTTCTCGCTTTCTAAACATTTGCGATATATTTTGGCTTTTCATATCAGCAAATAAATCTCTTATTATAAATAGCATTATAAAAAGCACAACTACAAATGCCACTATTAAACAAACTAACTTATATAGCTCCAAGTGATCACCTTCCATACAAATACTTAATCTATCCATATTAAAATTCAATTTTTCAATAATGCATCTTTACTATATCAAAAGTTCCTTAAAGATATCAATAAATATAGAAAATCGTATTCAATTTTTAATACAATTTGTTTTTTAATGTACTTTTCATAATTTTTATTATTATAAATAGAATTACTAAAGATATAGTTTCATATGTATATGTACTTTAAAACTGTGCTTTACTATAATTCAACTATACATAGTATTTGCTGTATTAATATACATACTATGTTATAATACATTAATTATATTTTAGCTATGCCAAAAGAATTAGCCAAGTTTTTCACAATTTACAGGAGGTAATCATGCTATCAAAAAAACTTTCGTCTATCACACCATCATTTACTATTGGAATTAGTACAAAAGTAAATGAACTAAAAAGCCAAGGTGTTGATATCATAAATTTAAGTATTGGCGAACCAGATTTTTTCACACCAACATCAGCTAAAGAAGCAGCAAAAGTTGCTATTGATGAGAATAGGACTAAATACGACGCTGTTGCTGGAGTAAAAGAATTCAGACAAGTAATTTGTAAAAAATTAAAAGAAGAGAATTTACTTGATTACCAGATTGATGAAATTGTTGTCTCAAGTGGAGCAAAGCATGCGATAAGCAATACTCTTATTGCTATAACTGATCCTGGTGATGAAATTCTCATACCTAAGCCGTACTGGGTTAGTTATCCTGAGATGGTTAAATTAACTGGTGGAGTTCCTACTTTTATTGACACTGATAAAGCTAACAACTTCAAAGTTACTAAAACTGACCTTGAAAGATCTATAACAGATAAAACTAAAGCTATTTTTATTACAAACCCATCAAATCCAACGGGAGCTATTTATTCTAAAGAAGAATTAGTTTCAATAGTCAATGTTTGTATTAAAAACGATATATATATAATTGCGGATGAGATTTATGAGAAGATTTGTTACGATGGAAATTACACTTCAATCGCATCAATATCTACAGAAGCAAAAGATATTACAATAACAATCAACGGACTAGCTAAATCTGCTGCTATGACAGGTTGGAGAATAGGATACACCGCTTCAAACAAAGATCTTGCTAAGGCAATTTCTTCTATTCAAGGTCACCTAGTATCTCATCCTTGCACTATTGCCCAATACGCTGGTATTGAAGCTCTTAGGTCTGGGAAAGAAGATATGGATCTTATGCTTGAAGGATACCGAGAGAGAAGAAATATGGCCAAGGAAATGTTTGCAACAATGCCTGGTGTTGATATAGTTGACCCAGATGGTGCATTCTACATATTTATGGATCTTAGTAGCATAAAAGAAAACTTTAAGTATGACGAGAGTTTTTCAATTGAAGTTTGTAATAGACTTCTTGAAGACTATAAGCTTGCGCTTGTTCCTGGAGTTGCTTTTGGTCTTGATGACTTTGTTCGTATGTCATATGCAGCTGATATCAATGATGTTCGCAGAGGTATAGAAATAATTGGAGAATTTGTTAGTGCAAATAGCTAGTTTTTTTAAAATTGGCTAGTCTGGGAACTGCAAAAAAATATTATACTACATTCAATATATATAACTTTTATTATATTAATAAAAAGCAGTTATATGTAGTGGCATTTTACTTTGTCATTAACATACAGCTGCTTCTTTATTTTTTATATTTTTCTACATTTTGATTTTCATAATTAACCTATATAAATATACCTGCTATTTTAAGTGTCCAGTAAATTCAACATTCATATTGGATGCAACAATACAACTGTAAAAAAGTGTTAGGCTAATTAAAAAAAGTGGCCTAAGCCACTTTTTAATATATACTAGTCTATTTCAATTTGATTATTTTAAGTCCACCCATGTATGGTATTAAGGCCTCTGGAATAATTACAGTTCCATCTTCCTGCTGATAATTTTCAAGTATAGCAGCAACAGTTCTACCTACTGCAAGCCCTGATCCATTTAATGTATGAACAAATCTAGCTTTATTAGTTTCAGGATCTCTGAATTTAATGTTTGCTCTTCTTGCTTGATAATCTTCAAAGTTAGAACAAGAAGAAATCTCAACATATCTATCATAGCTTGGCATCCAAACTTCTATATCGTAAGTCTTAGCAGAAGAAAATCCTAAGTCTCCACCGCAAAGTTGAACAACTCTATAAGAAAGTCCAAGTCTCTTAAGAACTTCTTCTGCTGCATTTGTAAGAGTCTCTAATTCATCAAATGAAGTCGCTGGATCAACGAACTTAACCATCTCTACCTTATTAAATTGATGTTGTCTGATTAAACCTCTAGTATCTCTACCAGCAGATCCCGCTTCTTTTCTAAAGCATGGAGTATATGCAGTGTGATAGATAGGTAAAAGGTCTGGTGAAAGAATTTCCTTAGAATATAAGTTTGTAACAGGAACCTCAGCAGTTGGAACTAAAAAGAAATCTTTTGCTGGTAAGTGGAACATATCTCCTTCAAATTTAGGAAGCTGGCCAGTTCCAATCATAGCATCTCTATTAACCATAAATGGTGTTAATACCTCTTCAAATCCATGAACTTCAGTGTGTAAATCAAGCATAAAGTTAATCAAAGCTCTCTCAAGTCTTGCTCCAGCGCCTCTATATACAGTAAATCTTGTTCCAGCAATCTTAGTTGCTCTTTCAAAATCTAAAATATTTAAATCTACACCAATATCCCAGTGTGCTTTTGCCTCAAAGTTAAATCTTACAGGTTCTCCGTGAGTTCTAACTTCTATGTTATCTTCATCAGTGTCACCTGTAGGAGTTCCTTCAACCGGAATATTAGGAATACCTAGTAATATCTCATTTAAGTCTTCATCAATAGCTTTTGTTTGATCATCAAGTACTTTGATTTCTTCTGAAAGTGACTTCATCTCGGCCATAATTTCAGTAACATCTTTTCCTTCTTTTTTAAAGGCTGGAATTTGCTTTGATACTACCTTTTGCTTATTTTTCATGGCTTCAACTTCTTGAAGAACTTCTCTTCTTTTTACATCAAGATCAGTAATTTTACTAAGTCCAAAATCACCCTTTCCTCTAAGTGCAAGTCTTGCATTTACTTCTTCAAATTCATTTCTAATTCTTTTAATATCTAACATATTACTTACCTCCTACTATATATAGACTATATCCTTCTAGGACTTAAAAATTTATTTAATACTTTACTTTATACTAACACGATGCCTTGACAAAACATTATTTCAACAAGAACTTTGTATGCATAAAAAATCCCTATCATATACTATGATAAGGACAAAAAGTAAAGTTTGATTTTACAGCTAAAGCTTAATTTCAAATTAAAACTCTGCCATATAAATAAAAAAACTTCTCGTCCCGTAATAAGGGACGAGAAGTGTATTCCCGCGTTGCCACCCTAGTTAAGACTAAAAGTCTCCACCTCAATGTAGTAATATAACGTTTACCACTCGTTTGGAATTACCCAAAAGGCTCAAGGTTAGATTCATATACTTAACTTATTGACTTTCACCAACCGTCAACTCTCTAAAAAGTGTTATATACTATGTCCTATCGTAGCCATATTAATTATTTGAATAATAATAACATATTTTTTTACATAATTCAAGTTAATTTTTAGTCATATTCCATATGAGACTTCAGTATATTAAATACTTTTCGATCTGCTGAGTTAATTTCTTTCTTTAATTCTTTTAGTGGAAGTTTTAGAACCTTAGTCATCTCTTTTACCGATGCAGGCACTCCATTATCAAGACCATATCTTAATCTAATAATTTTTTCTTGATTTGAACTAAGAGAACTATCTTCAACAAATTCCTTTATATTCTCACTCAAATACTCTAAATTTTCATTTGTTAAATTATTCATTAGAACACCAGCCTATTTAAATTTGTTCATTGTTGTTGTCTTTATATGTTGACCAATTAAGTATGATTTTAAATCTTTATCCTCTTCTTGTTTTTTTTCAAATAATCTTTTAAGCAAATTAATTAAATAATTCATATATTCCACCCTAATTCATTTGATATATCATAACTTATATACTGTTATAAATACTTCGCGTGAAAATGATTTTAAAAATCATAATAACACAAAACAAATGTTAATTTTTTGTAATTAAAAAATAAATACATTCCTATTCTATTACAAAGAAGTGAAAGTAACAAGATAATAAATTTACAGCTATTTAAAGCTATTACAATGCTTTATATTTTTCAAGTAAGACCCTTGATTGATATAGATAATCTTGATCTTTAGAATTGTATATCTCTATAATTGGGCTCTCATTATCTAAGTTCAAAAGAGATAATTCATCTAATTTTTTATATAGATACTTGATTGTTCCATCATTGCCATCATGAATCTCTATATCATCACCTAGTACTGTTCTAAATATTTTTTTAAGAAATACAAAATGCGTACATCCAAGAACTACTGCAGAGAGATTTTCTAAGTCTATATCTTTAAAACAATTAAGTACCTCCTTCTCTGCCTCTTGACCAGATATAACTCCTGATTCAACAAGTTCAACCAAACTAGGGCATGCAATCTTTATAATCGCTCTATCATCTGAAAATCTATTCATTAGATTATTAAATTTATCTTCTCTAAGTGTAACCTCAGTCGCAAGAACTGCTATAGATCCTTTTCCTTTAGCATTTATAGCTGGTTTTAATGCAGGTTCCATACCAATAACAGGTACACTATATACCTTTCTAATATCAGAAATAGTTGCACTAGTCGCTGTATTGCAAGCCACTACAATCGCTTTAACTTTTTTGCTAATTAGAAATTCACATACGCTTAGAGATAATTCCTTCACCTTTTCTCTTGACCTAGTTCCATAAGGTGCGTTTAGTGAATCGCCGTAATATATAAAGTTCTCTGTTGGCATCAGTTTCATAGCTTCTACTAGAACAGTAATACCACCCATACCTGAATCAAATATTCCAATTGGATCTTTTTTAAAGTTCAAATTTTCCACCACCATTTCTATATATTTCGATTAATACTTTTGTAAAAAAATGAGCAAATTACGCAAACAACAAAATGTTATATTATTATTTATGTAATTATCTCATTTTGAAAACTACTTTTATTATAATATATTTGATATTATTTATAAACTAATTTATAATTATTTAGATGTATTGTGTTTATAAAAACACTATTTTTATATTTTTAATTTAAATTATAAGGTTTCGTGTATATATACAATGTTGATAATTCTTTGTTTTTTAATGATTATCCACAATTCATGCACAAATTGTTAGTAAAGGAGTTTATATGGAGCGAATTAATTGTTATAAATGTGTATATTACTATGTGACTTGGGATTCACAAAATCCAAAAGGCTGCAAATTTTTCGGTTTCAAAACTAAAATGATGCCATCTCTTTTAGTTTTTAGATCATCCGGAAAGAAATGTCATGCTTTTAAACAAAAGAAATAGCCTCAGAAACCCGAGGCTATTTCTTTTGTTTATACAGCAATAAATTGATATCATTTATTTATATGATATCAATTCGCTAGTACATTACTACTTTTAACTACTGACTCTTTAATTTCATATCTCCAAATTTAATTAATCCTTTCTTTCTCATATATTCTGAAATAAGAAGCGTTAAGGTCGCTGGAAGTATAAATTGCAGTACTCCTATCTTGATCAAAATACTCATAAATGGTTCTGTACCTTGCATAGCTGCAAAAGTTCCAAACTGGCCTACAAGACCACTTGTGCCCATTCCAGCGCCTATTGAATTCGACTGCATCTTAAACACAGTTGTAGCAAGTGGTCCAAGTAATGCACTAGAAACTATAGGTGGTAGCCATATCCACGGATTATTTATTATATTAGGAACTTGAAGCATACTAGTTCCTAGCCCCTGAGCAATTACACCTGAAAACTTATTTTCTCTGTAACTAGCAGATGAAAATCCTATCATTTGACAACAACAACCAACAAGTGCCGCTCCTGCTGCAACACCATTAAGTCCTAGCGAAATTGCAAGCGCTGCACTACTTATTGGAAGCGTGAGTATCATTCCCATAAATACAGCTATTAGTATACCCATTGGAATTGGTTGCAGTTCTGTTGTAGTATTAATCAAGTAACCTAACCATTTCATAAATTCAGATATAACTGGGCTTAAAAATACTCCAACAAAGCCACCTACTATAATAGTAACAGCAGGAATAACTACTATATCCATCTTTGTTTTACCGGCTACTAGTTTCGATGTTTCTGCTGCGATAAGCCCCGCTACAAATGCGCCCATTGGTTCACCAATTGACATTATATATACAGCATCAACATTTTTGATGCTTCCTGCGCCTATTGCTCCACAAACTATAGATGCAAATATCCCAAGTGGTTTTGCTCCAACACTGTAAGCAACTGCTGCGCCTATTGCTGGACCCATCATAAATTGAGCAATCTGTCCAAAGTTAACTAACATAGAAATACCAAGTAAATCTCCCGCTTGTTTAAGTATAAGTCCAATTATAAGCGAGCTAAACAAACCAAGCGCCATTCCATTTAATGTTTTAATCATGTAACCTTTAATATCCATTTCTATAAACCCCACCAATCGTAAAATATATACCAAACTAATTAAAATCTACCCTATTTTAATTAACTCCTACTAAATTAATCGTTATCCACAATATTTAAACTAATGTCTAGTGCTTTTACCGAATGAGTAAGAGCCCCTACTGAAATTACGTCAATGCCGATTTCAGCTATTTCCCTGACTCTCTCAATAGTTATGTTACCCGAAGCCTCTAATATACTTCTTGTTTTATTTATCTTTACAGCTTCTCTCATTTCCTCTGTCGACATGTTATCTAACATAATAATATCTGCCTTACTTTCTAACGCCTCATTAAGCTCATCAAAATTTGTAATTTCAACCTCTATCTTAATTGTATGGCCGAGCTTTGATCTTACTCTAGCAATTGCCTCCGTTATTGAACCCACTGCTCTTATATGATTATCTTTTATCATTACACAATCAGATAAATTAAACCTATGATTATAACAACCACCTATCATTACAGCATATTTTTCTATAACTCTAAGATTTGGAGTTGTTTTTCTTGTATCCACAACTTTTGTATCTGAGATCGATGCTGCATCTGAGTATTTCTTTGACATAGTCGATATACCGCACATTCTTTGAAGAAGATTTAGTGCTACTCTTTCCGCTTTTATTATATCCACAGTGTTTCCATAGACTTTTATAACGTCTTTTGAAGCTTCTATGAAGTCGCCATCGCTATATTTACTTATTACTTCAGTAGAACTACTAACAAGCTTAAAGACTCTCTCAAATACTTTTACGCCTGATAATATACCACTCTCTTTAAATGTAACAATTGCAATAGACTTTTGATTTTCATCTATAAGTATATCTGTAGTTACATCTATATAATTATTATCTTCTTTAAGTGCACTTATAATTATGTCATCTAGTACAAATTTACTTATCATTTATAAACTCCCATCACTTATTATATGACTCCCTATACTTATTTCTCGTGTAAGTGAGCACTTTACAATTTCTTTTGCAACTGTAAGTATATTAATAGTTTCTTTAAAGTATTTATCATCAGACCATATTTCGCAACATTTTTCTTCTATTTTTATCAATTCATTAAGAGCTACATTAAGTCCAGTTTTCGTTTTCTCTATAAAAACGTATTTACTCATCAGTAGTTGAATTTCTTTTTTAATATTTAAAATTTCTTCTTCATCAATACACAAATATTCTTTACCATGTCTAGCCTCAGATTGAAATTCAAATTGTTCTAAATTCAATGTATTTGTGCTAGTAGTACAAGCCTTTAATTGCTTAATATTTATTTCACGTGAAACAATTAATCCATATACAGCTGATTCGAGTAGAGAATTACTCGCAAGTCTATTGGCACCATGCGCTCCCGTATTAGAGCATTCACCAATGGCATATAAACCTTCAACAGATGTTTTTCCTCTTATATCGACTTCAATACCACCCATAAAATAATGTTGGACAGGCGTTATCGGAACAAGATCTTTAGTAATATCAATTCCACGGCTTAAGCAATGCTTATAAATTTTAGGAAACCTGCTTTTAAGATAATCGCTAGGTTTATGTCTAATATCTAAAAATACCTCTCTATTATTTTGTAATTCTCTAAATATCGCTTGAGAAACTATATCTCTTGGAGCAAGTTCTCTTAACTTATGAACTTTGTCCATAAAATCTTCACCATCAGAGTTTACAAGTTTAGCACCCTCACCTCTGAGTGCTTCCGATATTAAAAAACCGTCTTCTATATTTACATTAAACGCTGTAGGATGAAATTGTACAAACTCCATATCTCTAAGCCTAACACCAGCGCGAATAGCCATAGCAATTCCATCACCAGTAGATTCTTTTATATTCGTAGTATTCTTAAAAAGATTACCAATACCACCTGAAGCTAAAATAATGCTATTTGAAGGTATTATTCTATGATTTCCATTTATATCTTCTATAATTATAGCCGATGCATTATTTTCAAATGTTAATATATCTAAAACAAAGGTTAACTCTAATATATCTATATTTCTTCTATTTTTTAATTGCATTATGAGGGCATCAATTATTTTTTCACCTGTTTGATCTTTACAATGAAGGATTCTTCTTTCAGAATGCCCGCCTTCTTTTGTAAAAAGAATTTCTTCATTTTCATCTTTATCAAAATCTACACCTAAATCAATAAGTTTAGAAACTACTTCTTCAGAATAATTCACAATCTTTTCTACTACGCTTTTGTCATTCATAAAGCTACCAGCCTTTAATGTATCTTCAATATGACTGTCTTTATTTTTTTCTCCAATTGAGGCTGCTATGCCTCCTTGAGCTAAACTTGAATTACTTTCTTTTAATTTAGATTTTGTAATTATAAGTATTTTCTTTTCCTGGGAAATATTTAATGCACACATAAGACCACTAATACCAGATCCAATTATAATTGCATCATAGCAGTCTTCTAATTTCAAATTAATGTCAAGGTTAGTAATATATTTTCTAGTCATTTACATCAATCATTTTTTTAAGGGCACTATAAGCTTTTTCTCTAATGCTTTCCTCAACATTAATCTCATTAACTTCATTTTTAAGAACATTATAAACATCTTCAAGTGATGTTTTTTTCATGTTATAGCATATTAAACTAGCTGATAGAAGATGGAATTTTTTCCCAGGCGACGCTTTTCTAAGCGAATGTAGAATACCCATCTCAGTACCTATAATAAACTCTTTATCATTTGAACTCTTTACATAATCAATTATCTGAGAAGTACTTCCTACAAAATCAGCTAAAGCTACAATGCTTGGATTGCACTCTGGGTGAACCAAAACTTCTACACCAGGCTTACGCGATCTAATTTGCGAAACTTCATCTGTATTAACTCGTTCATGAGTTATGCAAAATCCATTCCAAAGTTCTACATCTTTATCTGGCATTTTACTTGATATATAAGCTCCTAAATTCTTATCAGGTGCAAATAGTATTTTATTAGAATCTAGTGACTCAATTATTTTTAATGCGTTTGAAGATGTGCAGCATATATCACTATTTGCCTTAACATCAGCACTTGAATTTACATATGTTACAATAACACGATCCGGATTCATAGCTTTATATTCCCTAAGATCCTCTCCTGTTATCATGTCTGCCATAGGACATCCAGCGTCAGCTGCTGGCAAGTAAACTTTTTTATCCGGACTTAGTATTTTTGCGCTTTCAGCCATAAAATGTACTCCACAAAATACAATTACCTTTTTTTCAGTTTCAGCAGCTAACTTACTAAGTAAAAGCGAGTCACCTACATAATCTGCTAAATCTTGAATTTCAGGAATCTGATAATTATGTGCTAAGATTAATGCATTCTTTTCCTCTTTTAACTTTAAAATTTCACTTACTAGTTCATTTCTCTCCATTTGATTACCTCATCCTCTGTATAGTCATCTGTCTTGTCACCTAATGTGCAAAAATAAATTTAGCTTAAGCTAAATCTATTTTGTTGATATAAAATGCTTTGCGGGGACTTATACCCTCTTAGCATTATTACAATAATTAGATATATATCTATTCTACATAACCTTTTGATTTTAATTTCTCGATTATTATACTATATGTTTTTTCATCTGGAACTTCAATTGAATGTATATGTTCACCATCAGTAAGATCGGATAGTGGTTTTGCACTCGACTCATTAACTCTCTTAAGAAAGAGATCTAACTCTCGTCTATTATTTATAATAAGTGGACAAACTATTTCACCATAAACAGGATGCTCCACTTGAACATTTATAATTTTTCCGCCATTCTCTATTATTATAACTAATTCATCTTCAATTTCATCTATTCCCTGATGCTTTGAGTAAAATGAGTATATTAAATTACTTGCTTTTAACTTTGGAACAAAATATCCATTTGAAGCAGCAATTATATTATGACCCGAAGCTCTTAAAACGGCAACATCTTGTACAATTACTTGTCGACTAACTTCAAATTCTTTTGCAAGTTCAGTACCTGTAATTGGTAATTCATTATTTAGCAATATCTCAATAATACTATTACGTCTTTTTTCAGTCAAATTATACCTCCATTAACACCTACTATGTTCGAATTATGTAAGTATTAAATTATTTCTAGCAAACACTAAGCTAATATTATATTATTTTTGATAATAAGGCAAAAAATGATAATGATTTAACAATCTTTTTTATACTTTTTTATAAAAAAAACAGGCTATAAAATAGCCCTATTTCCCATATACATTTTCTCTTGAATTATTTATATGATTTTTAATTCTTTCAACAGCCAGTGGAATTTCTTTATCTAAAAGAGCTTCTAAAATTAATTTATGTTCTTCTAAAGAATCTTCCATTCTACCTTCCGTCTTTAAAGATTTAATTCTTGTCGCTTTCATAAATATCTGAAAATCTTTTAATACGTGTTCAAGATATCTACTTTTTGTAGCCATATATATAGTCTCGTGGAATTTTGTGTTTAATTCAAAGCACTTTTCTACATCTTTTTTAAATGTGTAGAATTCCATAAGTTCAAAAATCTCTTTTAATGTATCTATATGTGTGTCATCCATTCTTTCAACACACCATTTAGCTGCTATTCCCTCAATCTCCATTCTGATAGTATATATATCAGCAATATCTTGAGTTGTTATGCCCTTAACGACAACACCTCGGTTTGGAATATTTTCAACTAGACCATCTAATTCTAACTGCTTCAAAGCTTCTCTTACAGGAGTTCTACTTACACCTAATTCTTCAGCAAGTTTTGCTTCAACAATTTTTTCGCCTACTTTGTACTTATTATTCAGAATTTCTTCTCTAATTCGATCAAATATAATCGACGTTAATGATCTGTTCTCTTTCTTTTGGTCGAAAAGATCCATATATTCCTCCAAACAGTATTGACGCTAATATACAAGCCTCATTCATTACTTGTATACTCGTCTGATATTTTATAGCAACTTCTTAAGATCATAATAGTATTTTAGTAAAATACTGTTATGTCATTAGGCCAACTAGAAATAGATAATTTCTAGACTCAAGTAATATAATTTTTTTTTATATTAGGCAATTTTTTTTAAACGAAAATGTTCAAACTTCAACATTTTAACACTTTTTATTCTATATTACTTTAATTGTACTGTCAATTAAACAAGAGCAATTAAATTATATGAATAGCGAAATACATTGAATTATTTTTTCCAGTTCGCTTCACTTAAAATATTCAATTTTGATAGCATAAAAAAAAATATAAATAAATAATATAAAAAGCATTTTTACATAAAAAAAATGAACCTAAGTATTCTTAGATTCACTCTTTTAATTGGCAACGTCCTACTCTCCCAGGGGGCTGCCCCCCAAGTACCATCGGCGCTGAGAAACTTAACTGCTGTGTTCGGAATGGGAACAGGTGTATCC